>NZ_CEXZHP010000144.1:0-4004 GCF_982775275.1 Nitrosophilus sp. | reverse complement strand
AATCTGTAACAAAACTGTAATTAAAAAAATTTTTTGCCCATTCGAATCTTGCGATCATGTTTTCTTTCGCATCATAGTAGGCAAATAAAATCCCTTTATTGTTCTTTCCATCAAATGAAATATCCTCAATACCTACAGAAAAAACATTTCTATTGTCCTGATAAAAACTGCTCGCCAAATCCGAAAAAAGCGAATCGGCATTTGCGATGCTAAACAAAGCTGCAAAAAGAAGAATTTTCTTAACCATGATTAACCTCCTTAAAAATTTCTTGTTGCAATATATATTCACATTTTTGAAATTTTTCGAATATATAGTTAAAAACTCTTTGAAGGCTGGGAGAATCAATCAACAATATAGAGGCTTTTTTGTTTTTAAAAAAAACTTCATAATGGATTTTGTTTTGATTTAATGTAGACAATATAAATCTGTCCACTTGTAAAAGTACTGAACCGTTAGAAGATTTCCCTAAGCAGATACTTTCAAAATATTTTTTCAAACGCTCTAAATACTCGCTAAAAAAATTTAACGACAAAACAAAAAAATCTGACCTTTTCAATTTGTGTTTTTTTATATACCCGTCAACTTCTTCAATCAGCGCATTTTCAATATTAATAGAAACTATTTTATACCCATATCGATTTTTAACAAGTCCTTTGTTATTAAATCTGTTTGCATCAAGAAAAAATTTGGCTGAACAAGCAACCAAATATGATTTTGATTGATTAAAAAACTTACTGTAATCTTCCAGAACTTTGAAAAGATGATTGCTTAAAGAGATTGAAACGATAGTCTTCATACTAATCCTTCAAAAACTTTTTTATAAAGTCGGCAACTTCTTTATCGCCGACTTTTTGCGCTTTTTTTGCTATCGCTTTGCATAAAGCCTTATTTGTAAGAATCGAGTAAAAAATTACCCTGTTGACAATTCTCATTTCATCTATCTCGGAAATAAATTTCGCAGCGCTATAGTTAACTGCGCTTTTAACGCTAACTTCTTGTTTTAGGCTCTCTATCTCCTTTAAAAGATTTTCGCTCTTTGCAATTAGATATTCAATCTCGTTAAGAAACTCCCTATCTAACATACGCAATCCTTTCAAACTGCCCTTTAATTATTGAGATTATCTCTCTTGCTTTTTTAGCCTGTTTGTAAATATTAAGCTGTTTTATAAAAAGCTCTTTAGATCCGTTTGAAGCTGCGTAAATATGTTCTCTCGCTTCCTTTGGACTCAACCCTTCAAAATATTTGCTCAAATCAACTATTGTTTCACCTCTTAAAGCCGACAATTCAAAAAGGGGAGAATAAGGAATCTTTAAGGAAGGGATATCAGATAATCGTGATGGAGCAATCCCCAACTCTTCGCTGCCGTACCAGAAAGCAAACTCTTCGCTTGAGAATCTGTTTAGGAAAAAATATACTTTTCCTCTATCTTTAACCATTTCATAAGTATCTTCGGCGTTTTTCTTTTGCGCCATTCCGCCCATTAAAGGAATAATAAACTCGATATCGTCAAAATCCAGCTCTTTAATAGTTTCAATAACTTTTTTTGTATCATCGCCCCCTCCTGCATCAATGATTACCGTTTCATCTTTACCTTCGAGCATATCAAACAAAATCTCTCCCAAAGCATCTTGAGCGTCCTTTAAGGTAATTGTTTTACTAACCCCAGATATTTCGCTGTTTCTAAATACATCTATCGTTTTATTGTTATTGTCAATTTCGATAACCTTTGAGTTTGTTATAATTGCGGGCAATATCTGCCAAGCAACCGTACTTTTGCCAGTTCCGCCCTTCGTATTTACAACCGCATAAACTCTCATATTCTCTCCTTTATATTTTTTTGAAGATAACCGATCATCTCTTCAAAATCTTCGATAATCTCTTTTATAGTCTCCAGTTTTTCATTTTCATCTATATCTGCGTAAAATATTTTGTTTAACTTGTAATTTAATACTTCTTCCACACCTTTTTTTATCTGCTCTGCCAAAAAAGTATAAATTTCATCTTTGTTCTCCATATCTACAGCATTTTCATTCGGTTCTATTAGCTCAGTTTTAAATAACGACATTTTGCCTCCTTTAGTTTTTTTTGCTTTCAATATATATTCACAATTTTCAATATATACATCCCTTTGCAAACTCTTCCCGAAAGTGAAGCTTCTCCTATAATTTGTAGAATTATGGCTGAGTGCGAGTGGTGCGGAAGCCTTATCCCTACTTTTTATAAGCGAATCCCTACTTTTTATAAGTGTATCCCTACCCTACTTGATACTAAGTTGGGTTTGTGTTAAGATAGTAAAAGTTTCAGCAAGGATAAAATATGGAAACTCTAAACTATTTTATAATCGGTTTTTTACTAGCTGCCATATATATAACCTATATTTTTGGTAAAGCAGCTGAGGAGATGTTAAAAGAGAGAGCTAATCAAGATCTTTGATAATATCCTTTGCCATTTTAAATCCGTCAAATATGCTTTTTTTAAAATCTCCATCTTTTAAAGTTTTTAACTCTTTTTCTTTTTTATAAATAGGCAAAAAAGAGAGAAACCATGGAAGCTAAAAAAGTTGTATTAGAGATTTTCAATAGTAATATATGGTATAATGTTTCAAAAATGTATTCCTAAAGAAGGAGTGTAAATATGATTGCATTAAGAGAAAAAACAACAATAAATCTTTCAGTCACATTAAAAGAAGCTCTATCTCTTTTTTAAACTCATCAAATCTTTGTTCAATTCTTTTTTGATTTAAAGCATACCCTTTAATGATATACTCTTTTAAAACTTTTGTAGCCCATTGACGAAATTTGGTTGCTTTTTTGCTGTTTACTCTATAACCGACAGCTATAATCGCATCAAGATTGTAATAATCTAATACTCTCTTAACAACTCTATTACCCTCTTTTTGAACTGTTTCCATTTTGGAAACAGTTGATTCTTCATCTAATTCATTAGTTGTAAAAATATTTTTTAAATGCTTAGATATTGCTGCTTTTTGTACTCCAAAAAGCTCTGCAATCTGTTTTTGGGTAAGCCAAATTGTCTCTTTTTCCCATTTTACCGGTAACTCAATCTCTCCATCTTTAAAGATCAAAACTTCACTCATAAAAAAATCCTAATTTTAATATCAGAAAAAATCTTCAACAGCTTTACTGGAGCAAGCAGGTAACAAGCCAATAGCTATTTTAAATCATAAAAGGATTCAATTTATTAAATATATTTCAAACCTTGAAACTTCCACTACCGCTCCCAATCTTCAAATTTTTCATTTAAAAACTCTTCTATAATTCCTTCATCTTTTTTATCTTTGCTTTTTGAGAGAACTTTTTTAATATTTTCTTCCCAAGCTTTTTTACATTTTATCGGTTTTAATAATGATCTTTTTTTTACTTTTACAAGCTTCATCTTAATATCTTTAAAACTTACTATCTTTTTATTTACCGTTTCTCTCATAAATTATCCCAAAATTTGATTATTTTAAACGGCAGGATTTTTTAGTTATATTATAATCCCAGGCGCGGTAGTAGGGCTACCTCCATAACTTTTTTGCTATTATATTAAATTCAATCATCCTAATACAAACCCAATTTTGAAACTTTTGACTTTTATTATCATAATTTTTAAATTTTGAGTGGTAAATCTTAACAAAATTATTACTTAATTAAACCTTAAAATTCAAAAATTTCAATCTCTAAAACTTCGGTGGTATCGGGGTTGGAAGAGGTTTTGGAACATGTTCCAATTTTGCGGAAAAAATTTAATAAACAATAAACAACAGTATAATTACTGGAGAAAATTAATAGCGTTATTATAGGAAAATATCCCGTAAAAAAATTTAAAATGCCAAAAGTTTTTTTGAGAAAGTTTTAGCAAAAAAGCAAATAAAAGGTTATATGTTAAATAGAAATATCTACAGATAATCTTGCGCCTATAGCTTCAACATATTTCAAAAGTGTAGAAAGATTTGGCATATAAGTGTTGTTAAGACTCTCTAATCTTGAAATATTTGAT
>NZ_CEXZHP010000143.1:0-4027 GCF_982775275.1 Nitrosophilus sp. | reverse complement strand
TGAAAGTGTTAAATATCTGGAAAAAAATTCCAAAAAACCTATCTCTTCCGGTCTTGAGATAGTTTTGCTAAATAACCCAAAAAAGATAGGTGACAAAGCGAGGCTTTTGATACTTTTTGATAAAAAGCCAGTAAGCGACGTAATTGTAGCATATGACTCAAAACCTAGAGGTAAAAGTTCAAAAGAGGGCAGAATAAATATAAGGATTAAAAGAGAAGGACTTCAAAATATCAGTGCTACTTTAAGAAAAAGTAGTGATGGAAAAAAGAGTGATGAAATAGTCTACACTACAACTTTAAACTTCAAGGTTGAAAAATGAGGAAACTGATCTTATTGGCCTTTTTTGCCATAACTTTATTTTCACATGACTTGACTCATAAAGTGACTGAGCAAAAAGCAATTGTACTTAGTTTTTCTTTTAATAGCAGCGAGGATTTTTCATATCAGCCTTATGAAGTTTTCGCTCCAGGCGAAAAGATTCCTTTTGCCGTTGGGAGAACAGATAAGTTATCAAGAGTAGTATTTATCCCGGATAGAGCGGGCAAATGGCTGGTTAAAGTCGTAAGCGAAGATGGACACGGGAAAGAGGTGAAAGTAGAAGTGGGAAAAGATTTTGCGATAAAAAACTATTCAAAAACAAATTTTGAAAAATTCCAGAAGATTTTTGTAGGCGTAGCACTGATTTTTGCGATTTTTATATTTTTACAATATTTTCTAAAAAGGAAAGAGAGATGAAAAAAATAGTCTATGCCTCTTTATTAGCTGCAACATTGTCTTATGCTCATCATGGTGTTGCGTCTTTGGGAGTTGCCGGACTTGAAGGTCCTGGAGCTCCTATAGAGACTACAAGTTCGGCGATGCTGCCAGAAAATAAATTTTTAGCTTATATGAAGCTTGATTATGCATCGTATGAGAAGTATACAACCGCGGTTGATGATGAGATGAAAGAGAGTTATTACTGGATGTATGGTATTGGATACGGTTTTAAATCGTATCTTAGTGGTTATCTTTTTTTGCCATACTACACGAAAAAGCAAGAAAACGCAGTTCAAACAAGCGGTTTTCATGATATAAATCTTATGGGAGTGTTGGGTTTTAAGTATGATGAAGGATTTTTGTTAACTCCACAAAATGAGAGTTTGGACGATCTTGAAGATTGGCACTTTACGATTTTTGCCAACATCTCGCTACCAACCGGTAACAGCGAATTAAAAACGGTAGACGGCTCTTTATATGATGCCGGAATGCAGCTTGGTTTTGGAGAACCTTCGTATATGATAGGTCTAAGTGCAACAAAATGGTTCGGTAACGACTTTACTTTAGTGATGGATACGTCTTATAATTTTTTTCAAGAACATACTTACAGCGACGGCACCAGAGTTAAATTTGCGGATGAGATAAGAGCAAATGCGGCTTTGGCTTATAAATTTTACGTAAATCCGAAAAAGAAACTACGACTCGATACGAATCTTGAGGCAAATTTTTTACATTTGGGACGTGATGAGGAAAACGGAGTCGAGCAAGAAGCGACGGGAGGTGATATGTTATATACTACATTCGGCTTTAGACTCTTTTATAACAACATAAGTGCGGCTCTTGGAGTGAAACTTCCCGTATGGACGAAGCTTAACGAAGAGGATGCACAGCAAGGAAGCGAGGGAAAAGAGGACTATAGAGTAATTTTTAGTTTTTCTACACTATTTTAGGAGAGTTTATGCATATACCTGATGGCTTTATTTCGCCTATTACATATATTCCGGCATATGCGGCAAGCGCAATATTGTGGTATACCGCATCGAAAAAGTGCAAAATAAGAAGCGATAATATATCTTTTTTGGCGACTTTATCTGCTTTAAGTTTCGTTTTTATGATGATAGCCATACCGCTACCGGGAGGTACTTCGGCTCATCTTAGCGGTATAGCTCTTTTGGCGTTAATTTTCGGACCTTGGCTCTCTTTTGTTGCCGCATCTTTAGTTTTAGTTGTGGAAGCTTTAATATTTGGTGAAGGTGGTGTAACTACTTTGGGAATAAATATTTTGGCGATTGCTTTCATAGGTAGTTTTAGTTCATATTATGTATATAGAGTTTTTAAAAAGAGAAACGAAACTTTGGCTATTTTTTTAGCCGGCTGGGTAAGCGTAAATCTATCGGCTATTTTTATAGCTTTTATATTGGGGATTCAACCTATAATAGCTTCCATAGACGGCAAACCTCTTTTTTTCCCTTTTGACGTAAAAACAACTACTTTGGCTATAATGATTCCCCATATGTTGATAGGTTTGGCTGAAGGAGCTGTTACTGTGATATTGTATAGATTTTTAAAGAAAAACTTTAAAGTGATGTTTAATGAAAGATAGAGTATATTTTTATCTATATTTATGTTTGATAATTCTTTTTACCTTGATTCATAATATCTATTTTTTAGCAATCTCTTTGGTGGCAATCTTTATACTCTCTAGAAGAGATTTTCGATACCTTATAAAAAAGAGTCTCTTTTCTGTTTTATTTTTTAGCGTGATAGTTTCTCTTTCCTATCTATTTATGGGACTTTTTAAAGAGGTAGATTACGGTTTTTTGGCTCTTTTTAATCTAAGAGTCTTTTTGCTTACATATATAAGTTTTTGGGTTTTAGAAAATATCAATATCTTTAAAGTTTTACCAAAAAACGTGGCTACTTTGATAGCTCTTTCATTTTCTCAGATATATCAGTTTAGAAACTCTTTTTTGGATTTTTGGATGGGAGTAAGCTCAAGATGGAATGGATTTGGATATATTAAATGGATAAAATCTTTAAAAGCCATGAGCTTTTATTTTTTGAACAAAACTATACATAATGGACAAGAGATAAGTATGGGGATGAAAAGTAGAGGTTTTTTCGATGATTGAAGTTAAAAATATTTTTTTCGAATATGAAGATTTTAGAGGAAGAAAAAAGGAGCTTTTAAAAGATATAAGTTTTAGCGTTAAAAAAGGAGAAAGAGTTGTTTTGCTAGGAGTTAATGGTAGCGGCAAAAGTACTCTTTTGAAGATTTTGGATGCTCTACTTTTTCCTAAAAACGGAACTTACGTTTTCGATGGAGTCGAGATAAAGAAAAAAAATTTTAAAAATATAGCGAAAAGTTTTAGAAAAGATGTAGCTTTTTTGATGCAAGATCCAAATACTCTTTTGTTTAACGCAACTGTAAGAGAGGAAATTGAGTTTGGCTTAAGAGAGTTTGGTTTTGATAACGTAGAAGATAGAGCTATAGAGATTGCCAAAAGATTTGATTTGGAAAAATATCTTGATACTCCCCCTTATTATCTTAGCGGAGGGGAGAAACAAAGAGTAGCGCTGGCCGCTATTTTGGCTATAGAGCCTAAACTTTTACTTATGGACGAGCCATCTTCCAATCTAGATCCGCCAACAACCGGCTGGCTTATTGATCTTTTAAATGATATGGAAGTGACTACGATTATTTCCACTCACAATCTTAGTCTAGCATATGAATTTGGTGAAAGAGCTTTAGTGCTTTCAAAGAGTCATGAGTTGATTTTTGATGGAGAGTTGGATAGGTTTTTATCAGATATGCAACTTTTAATGAAGGCACAGCTTCTTCATAAACATAAGCATAAACATAATGGAATGGAGCATAGTCATTACCATTTGCATGACTGGAAAATATAGTATAATTGAATCATTATTCATAAGGAGAAAATATGTGTAAAGATTGCGGATGCAGTATTACGGAACATACTCACGAACACAAAACCGAACATCTACATAGCAATCCACAGCTAAATGATACGAAAACCATTGAAGTTATCACCAAAATTTTGGATAAAAACGACCATGAAGCAAAACATAACAGAGAACATTTTCAAAAGCATAATATTTTAGCTATCAATCTTATGAGCTCTCCAGGAAGCGGTAAAACTTCCCTATTGGAACAGCTTGCTTTGATGAATGAATTTCGTTTTGGCGTTATAGAGGGAGATTTGGAAACGAACAAAGATGCAGATAGACTAAAAGCCAAAGGAGTTCCGGC
>NZ_CEXZHP010000142.1:0-4052 GCF_982775275.1 Nitrosophilus sp. | reverse complement strand
CATTTTGCTGGTGGTTTGAGAAATTTAATTGATAATTTTATAAATAACCGGAATCGTAATAAAAGATATTAAAACTCCAATACCAACGCTTGCTACGGCCAAATTTGCGTCAAGTTTTTCTTTTATTACCAAAATGGAAGCTAAAACCATAGGGGGCATCGCTATCTCAAAAATCACCGCTTTTGCTTTTATATCTATAAAAAATATCGATTTTATCAATATAAAAGCCAATATTGGGGCTATAATCATTTTTATAACGATAGATAATATAACTGGAGCTTTTATTTTATCTATTTTTGAAAAATCTATTTTCGCACCGACTGCAAATAGCGCTAAAGGGGTTACGGTTGAACCTATTTTTTCAAGGGTTTCTAGTAAAAATTGGGGCATATAAAAATTTTTTAGAAAAAAAGCAAGGATTAAAGCCCAAAAGGGCGGAAAGGTTAAAATCTTTTTGATATCTATCTTGTATCGACCATTTTTCATTGACAATATTATCCCACCTAAAGTAACAACGGGTAAAAAAGAGGCAAAATTGTCAAATATTATCGCATACCCCAAAGCCTCTTTTCCCAAAAACGTCTCAACATAGGGATATCCAATAAACGCCGTATTTGCAAAAGTTGAAACCATAACGAAAGATAACAAAGAGTCTTTATTTAGTTTAAGCGATTTTCCTATTATAAAAGAGATAAAAATCAAAAAAATCGTTATAAACCAACCAAAAAGTATATAGTTTATAAAAGATATTTCGATTTTCAATCTGTAAATATTTGTTATTATAAGAGATGGTAAAGAGATATAAATGATAAAATCTATCAATGCATCTAAATTTTTTTCAAATCTTTTTTTTAATAAAACCCCTAGAAAAAAAAGTAAAAAAAGATAAAATAAATTTTTTATCAATCGCAAAGCCTTTTTAATAAACACTCATAATTTTCTATCCTTCTATCTCGCAAAAATGGCCATATACGTCTGATATCTTCGGACCTTTTTGTATCTATCTCAACAACTATCACCTCTTCTTTGTCAGCAGAAGCTCTTGCCAAAAACTCTCCCTGAGGACCTACAGCAAAAGAGTTTCCCCAAAATCTAATACCGCTTATACAGCCGCTTTTGTCCTCTTCAAATCCAACCCTATTTACCGCGATCAATGGTAGAGCGTTTGCTATAGCGTGACCTCTTTGGATCGTTATCCAAGCTTCAAGCTGCCTATTTTTCTCATCTTCGCTATCTTCGTCAAACCATCCTATAGCCGTCGGATATATAAGTATTTGAGCCTTTTTTAAAGCCATTATCCTTGCCGCTTCTGGATACCACTGATCCCAGCATATAAGAACGCCAAGTCTTCCTATGCTCGTATCTATAGGCTCAAATCCAGTATCTCCTGGAGTAAAATAAAATTTTTCGTAAAAACCAGGATCATCTGGAATATGCATTTTCCTATATTTACCCGCCAATTTTCCTTTATCAAAAACAAATGCGCTATTATGATATAATCCTGCGTCTCTTTTTTCAAATAAAGAGGTTACTAAAACAATATCCTCTTTTTTTGAAATATCTTGCCAAAATTTTATATCTTTTTTAAACTCATCTGCTAAATTAAAATAGTTTACATCCTCACTTTTACAAAAATATTCGCTTTGATGAAGTTCTTGCAAAATTATAAGTTCAGCTCTTTTTTCTTTTGCCTCTTTTATCATCTGAAGTGTTTTTTGTATAGTTGCCTCTTTGGTTAAATGATATTTTTGTTGAATAAGAGCTACCCTCATCTTCCTTCCTTAAAAAAAGTTATAAAAAGCAGTATCGATAAAGTCAATATAATCGAAGCCGTTGCCGAGATATTGAAAATATAGGAGATATACAAACCTAAAATAGAAAAAACAAAAGAGATCACCCCAGAGAGTATAATCATAGATTTTAAACTTGATGTAAACTTTTCGGCTATAAAGGGGGGTATACTAAATAGAGCGATTATCAGTATAAGACCCACACTTCTTATGCTCATAACCACCGTTAAAGAGATTAAGATAAGTAAAAAAAAGTGCAAAGCTTTTACGTTAATCCCTCTTAATTTAATAAAATCCTTATCATACGCAATAGCCAAAAAATGGTTATAAAAAACTATTATGGAAAAAACCAAAACAAGATCAACAAATACCATATAATAAAGATCCGTTGTAGGAACCATCAAAATATCACCAAAAAGAAAACTTAAAAGATCTACGTTATATCCGGGCGTCAAATCAACAAATATTATCCCTATACTCATTCCCACGGCCCAGATTGTTCCGATAAGCAGATCTTTTCTATTTGGATAATAGTAAGTTATAAAAGCGATTATTAAAGCTAAAAAAAGAGCAAATATCGTAGCGCCAAAAAGGATGGAGACTCCAAAATATAAAGCCAAACCTATCCCCCCGTAACTTCCGTGAGCAATACTTGCCGCTAAATATCCATATCTATTTATAAGCATCAAAGAGCCTACGATCCCGATAGCAACCGAGAGCAAAAGGGTTGCAAATATCGAGTTTGAAAAAAGTTCAATCCACTCAAACATTACAGCTCTTTAAATAATCAAAAAGTTCCATTTCACAAAAATGCTCACCTTGAGGTTTTATAGAAAGTTTTGGATTATCGTGAATATAAAGTTTTCTGTTGATATAAAACACTCTATCAACTCCTTCAAAAACGATTTTTATATCGTGACTTACTACAATTTTTGTAAGTTTCAAATTTTTTAAAATCTCATAAATCTCTTTTTGCCCCTTTATATCGATAGAAGCGGTGGGCTCATCAAGTATCAAAATTTTAGGCTCACTCACTAAAGCCCTCGCAAGCAACACTTTTTGTCTTTGTCCTCCGGAAAGCTCGGATATTTTTCTATTTTTTAAGGACAAAATATTTAACCTCTTTAAAACCTCGTCACACTTTTTATAATCTAAACTATTATAAAAAAATTTGTTTTTTTTAAGTCGTCCCTGCAAAACGATATCTTTTACGGTTATGGGTAGGTCTGTATTAAAATTTATCTGTTGAGGTAGATATCCTATCTTTTCTTTTAGCTGCTCAACCTTTTTGCCAAATATATAAATTTCTCCCTTAGTAGGTTTTAAAAGGCCTATTATTAATTTTAAAAAAGTGCTTTTTCCCCCGCCGTTTGGTCCAATAATAGCAATATATTCACTCTCTTTTATCTTTATATTAATATTTTCCAAGATATACTCATCTTTATATTTAAAATAGAGATTTCTTGCCTCTATCGCGATTTTTTCACTCAAAATTTTAGCCTTTGTTAGCTTCTTTTATAGCTAATATGATTTTTATGATATTTTTATCCCACTCTTGACTCAAAGGATCAATGCTAACAACTTTTCCATTTATCTTTTGAGCGATAAATTTTGCACTTTTTTTTGAAAATTGAGGCTCCACAAATATAACCTTAATATTGTGCCTTTTTGCAAAATCTATAACCCTTTTTAAATATTTGATGGTAGGTTCTTTTCCCTCTTTTTCTATTGCGATTTGTTTTAGATCGTAAGTGTGAGCCAAATATCCAAAAGATGGATGATAAACTATAAACTCTCTTTTTTTTACATCTTTTAGCATATTCATAATCTTCATATCTATATTTACAAGCTCATTTATAAAATCTTTATAATTTTTTTGATAATACTCCATATTTTTGGGGTCTATTTTGCAAACCTCTTCTAAAATGACTCTTGCTTGAAGCATAACCAAAGGAGGAGATAACCATATATGAGGATCTAAAATCTCCTTATGGTGTTCATGTTTATGCTCATGATGTAAGATGGGTATCTTTTTTATATATTTTGCGCTATCTACAATCTTTAATTTTTTGTTGACACTTTTAAATCTATCGATCCATGCTCTCTCAAAAGGAACGCCTATGCTAAAATAGAGCCTTGCTTTTTTTATAGATAATAGCTGATTTGGCTTTACGTTGTAAGTTGCGGGAGAACTACCCGGAGGCACCATAACTTCTACTAAAAATCTATCTTTAACGATTTTTTCAACAAAAAATTTTTGAG
>NZ_CEXZHP010000141.1:0-4087 GCF_982775275.1 Nitrosophilus sp. | reverse complement strand
AAGCCGGAGTGGCACTTATTGAAGATGATAGCTGTGATACTGAAAAAATTCTTTTAGATGCTGATACTTCTGTAAAAGAGGCGAAAAAATATAGCGATAAAATTGTTTATTATGATGAATCTAAAAGTGCTAAAGCTGAATATAAAAATACACTAGAGTGGGTAACAAAAATTAAAAAGGCTTTAGAAGAGGATAGAATAGTTCCGTATTTTCAGCCTATCTACAATAACAAAACCAAAAAAATAGAAAAATATGAGGCTTTGGTAAGACTTATAGATGAAGATGGCACTGTAATATCTCCGTTTTTCTTTTTGGATATTGCAAAAAGGGCGAAACTTTATACAAAAATTACGAAAATAATGATAGAGAAATCTTTTAAAGCTTTTGAAAACAGATGCGAAGAACTCTCTTTGAATATCTCTACTCAAGATTTGGTAAATCCTGACATCGTTAAATTTATTGAAAATAAGCTTGAAGAGTACAATATGAAAAAAAGAGCAATTTTTGAAAATAGCGAACAAAATACGCTTTTAAATTGCAGGGGAGTAGTTATTGAGATAACTGAGACAGAAGAAGTAGAAAATTATGATATTGTAGCTAAGTTTATACAAAAGATAAAAAGCTTTGGAGGAAAAGCTGCTATTGATGATTTTGGAAGTGGCTATTCTAATTTTGTATATATTTTGAATATGGGAATAGATTATTTAAAAATAGATGCTTCACTTATAAAAAATATATTGCATGACGAAAAATCAGAAACGCTTGTTAAAGCAATTATACATTTTAGTAAAGAGCTGGGTATTAAGACTATAGCTGAATTTGTAAGCGAAGAAGAGATCCAGCAAAAAGTAGAAGATATAGGGGTACACTATTCTCAAGGGTTTTATATAGGCAAGCCTTTGCCTATAGAGAAATTGCCCCCGAATGTTCAATAATAATTAGATATGAAATAACTTCTTTAACACCTCCTGTTTTTAAAGAGATGTTTATCACTTTATCTGCAATATCTTTTGAGTTAACTTTTCCAAAAAGTTCAACTTGACCATTTTTTGAAAGAATAAGCAGATTTTTTACAGATATATCTTTTTGAATGCTTATTTTATATTTTATCTGAGCGGTAATTAAAAAATCGTTTCTTTTTTCAATAGGCAAAGAGTTTTTTACGATTTTATAATATAAAAGAAAGCTGTTTTTGCTCTCTGGGACAACTTGTTGTTCGCTTTGGGAGAAAGACTCTATTATCTCTTTTGATTTTTCAAACATTTTATATGCTTGTTCTAAGATCTCTTGAGCCGTTTTATTGAAATCTTCGAAAGAGTCGTCAAAGGCGTGAAGATTTGAGATTGTTACGAAGAAAAATATTATTAATAGTTTTTTCACTCTTTCTCCTTTAACATTGCCTCTTTTGCTCCTTTTATAGCTCCATCAATAGTTGCTTTTGCGATCTGAAAAACTCTAAATCCAAGTTTTTTTGCATCTTCAGCCTTTGCTTTAAAAATGGAGGTTGTGCTTTTTGCCTCAGTAGCAATATCGCTAAATGTAGTTTTGAATATATTTATGGCTTTTTGCGCTTCATTTTTAAGTTTAAAAAGAACGCTTTGAAGATCGTTTGATATATTTAGGAGTTTTTCTTTGATACCTGCTTCGCTTTTGTATGCGGTCTCTTTTATGCAAGATATATATATATTTTCTATATCTTCCAAATCTTTTATCGTTTTATCATAATTTTCAAAAACAAATTTTCTTGCTTCAATGGGGGTATACTCTATCGCTTCTCTAAATTTTTCTATCGATTTTGCAATTCCCTCTTTGACTCCAAAGATGGCACCTTTTAGTATCTCGTCGCTGTAATTTACAGAGACGCTTGCGATTTCGGAGGCTACTTCAAGTATCGTTTTTGAAACATCTTCTATATGCTTTTTATCTACTTTTGTATCAAGTGTTTCAAATGTTAAGTTTTTTGTAATCTCTTTTATGGTCTCTTCTATATCTTCATTTTTTTCAAGGGCGGCTATAATAGCCGCTTCGGTTGTCTCTTTTAATATGCCTAAAAATTCTAACGTTTTTAATTTGTTCTCTTCGATTATTTTTATAAGTTCTTCCTTTTTTTCTCCTTCAAGCTCGTTTGCAATATTTTCTAAAATTTCAAAACTCTCTTTAAGTTTTAATTTTAACTCCTCTTTTTCATGTTCGATTTCTCTGTTTAATTTATCTATTTGAGAGATAAGCTCTTCGATTTTTTCCTCTTTTTCTTTTTTAATATCTTCTATTATCGTATTTACGGCTTTTTTAAGATCCTCTTTGTTTGCGGCCTCTTTAATGAACTCTTCCATATTGCGCCTTTTAAAAAATTTTAAATATTATATCATTTTATATATCGATTTTTGAAAGAAAACTTCGAAGCTGGGCTTCGAAGTTTTTAAATAAGTTAAAGGTAGAAGCTTGGTTTTAGTATCTGTTTCTTCTTGGAGCGTTTCTTTTACCTCTGTATCTTGGAGCTCTTTTTGGCCTACTTTTTTCTTTTTCAAATTGAGCTATTAATTTTTCAATCTCTTTTTTGCTTTTTCCTATTTTTTCACTTCCTGTGATATCTTCACTTTTAATAACCATTGACGCAAGTTTTAAAGCGGCAGTAGATAGGTCTGTTTCGCTTTCTAAAAGATTAACAAGCTCAATTGCCGAGGCGCTAATCTCTTGAGACAATATTTTTTGAAGGGTAGATTTTTGTTTTTTTTCTTTTACTTCGCTAGAAGTAGGTATCTCTTTGTTTATCAAAGCGCTGCCAACCTCTTTTTGTATACGAAGAAGCTGTTTAAACTCGTGAGGAGTAACTATGCTGATAGCTTCCCCTTCTCGTCCGGCTCTGCCGGTTCTTCCTATCCTATGAACGTAGCTTTCAGGATCAAAAGGTATATGATAGTTAAAAACGTGGGTAACGTCGCTAATATCAAGTCCTCTTGCGGCAACATCCGTTGCTATTAATATCTCGCTATTTCCTTTTTTGAAATTTTTTATAACCTCTTCTCTTTGTCTTTGAGGAATATCTCCGTGTAAGGCCGCCGTGTTAAAACCTTGAGCGTTTAGAAACTCGTAAAGTCTGTCAACTTCAACTTTCATTCTACAAAAAATTATAGATTTGGTAGGATTTTTAAAATCCAAAAGCCTAATTAACGCTTCATCTCTCTCTTTTTCGTCCACTACATAATAAAACTGCTTAATATTTACGTTTGTTACCTCTTTTTTTGTTATAGAGATAAACTCTGGATTATATAAGATTTTTGATGCAAGTTCTTTGATCTCGTTTGGCATAGTGGCGCTAAAAAGCATAGTTTGTCTATTTGAAGGCAAAAACTCAAAAATAGCTTTTATATCTTCCAAAAAGCCCATATCAAGCATTTCGTCCGCTTCGTCAAGTACTACAAAACTTGGGTTTAACTCAATTTTCCCACTCTTTAACAGATCAAGAAGTCTTCCGGGAGTTGCCACTACCACAGATGCGTTTTCTATGTGATGAAGCTGTCTGGAATATGAGCTTCCTCCATAAACCGTAGCGGTTTTTATACCTAAAAATTTCCCGAGTCTAAAGATCTCGTCGCTAACTTGAGTAGCAAGTTCTCTGGTAGGAACTATTACTAAAGCCTCTACTTCGCCACAAAGTTTTAGCATATTTAACATCGGAAGAGCAAAAGCGGCAGTTTTTCCGGTTCCGGTGTGCGCTTGCCCTACAATATCTTTTTTTTCCAAAATAACAGGGATCGCCTCTTTTTGTATAGGACTTGGCTCTTTAAATCCGGCAATCTCTATAGCCTTTTGAATTTGGGGTTTTAGATTAAAATCTTGAAACGTCATTTTAACTCTTTAAAATAGATTTACCTTCGATTAAGCAATCTTGCCGATTTAATCAGAAGTCACATCTATAAGTAAAGAATTGGCTTTTATCTTAACGCAGAGGTGATAAGAAGATCAAATCGTCTAACAAAGCGCCTATCAAAGGCATTGCGAAATTATAGCTTGTAAAGCTTAAAGCCACTTAAGGATTTTTTTTTAGTTTGGTGGGTTTTAGTTAAAATGGTTAAAATGGTTGAGT
>NZ_CEXZHP010000140.1:0-4112 GCF_982775275.1 Nitrosophilus sp. | reverse complement strand
ACGAAGGTGAGTGAAGCGAAGCAAGTTTGCGGTTAGGAAAGGTTGAAGTGGTAAGGTGATAAGGGGGTAAGGTGGTAAGAGAGGATTCAATTTCCAATGCCTAATTCCCAATTCCCATTTACCAATGTCTAATGTCCAATGTCCAATGTCAAAATTGATTAAAATAGTTAAAATGGTTGAGTAGTTGAGTGGTTGGGTGGTTAGGTGAAAGGTTGAAGGGAGAAGGAGGTAAGGGGGTAAGGAGATAAGGAGATAAGGTGATAAGGGGGTAAGGTGGTAAGAGAGGATTCAATTCCCAATGCCTAATTCCCAATTCCCATTTACCAATTCCAAATATCAATTGAATTGCTTTATAAGAGAGTTACATAAAATATAAAAAGGTGTTTTGTATGAATATGAAGCCAGATTGTCTAGTTTGTCTTTTTAATCAGACGTTAAGGGTTACAAAAGCTTTAAATTGCGACGATGAATGTGCAAAAGAGGTCTTGGATAAGGCGGCTTTGACTATTTCAAAATTTGATTTTGATATGACTCCGCCTGAAGCTGCGGCCATACTCTATCCAAAGATATCGGAAATTGTCGGCAAAGTGGATGTTTACGAAGAGAAAAAAGTTGAATCTACCAATAAAGCTTTTAAGTTTCTAGATTTTGTTTTAGAAAAAATAAACTCTTCAAAAGATGATGTAGATGCGGCTTTAAGGGCCGCAGTAGCAGGAAATGTTATAGATTTTGCCACTGAAGTTACATTTGATATAAAAGATGAAATAGAGACTATTTTTGAAGCTAAGTTTGCTATAGATCATAAACCGATATTTAAAGAAAAACTAAAAACCGCAAAAAGTCTGATGGTAATAGGAGACAATGTTGGTGAACATGTTTTTGATAAAATTATGATGGAGATAATTTTTGATTTCAATCCCGATCTTGATATATATTATGTAGTGAGGGGAAAGCCGATTATCAACGACGTAACAGTAAGGGAAGCAAAAGCGATAGATATAGATAAAATTGCCCAAATTATTGATAGCGGCGTTGATACGCCGGGTTTTATCTATGAGAAGGCAAACAGTGAGACAAAAAAATTGTTTGACAATGTGGATCTGATTTTAGCAAAAGGTATGGGCAATTATGAGTGTATGGAGAGTATGAAAGATGATAGAATATTTTATCTTTTTAAAGTAAAATGTTCTGTAGTAGCAAATAAAATAGGCAAAAAAATCGGCGATTTAATATGCATGAACAATCAAAAGATTTAACTTATTTAAGGAGGTTAAATGGCCCAAAATAGATCTCAAAAAAGGGTTGTTTTGTTTACCAGTCCAGGATGTGTGTGGTGCACGAGAGCAAAACAGTTTTTTAGAAAAAATCAGATAAAATTTAAAGAGATTGATATTAGCAAAGATCAAAAGGCTGCACAAGATTGTATAAGACACGGCTGTAGAGGTGTGCCCGTTGTTTTGGTAGGAAGTAGATGGATATGCGGGTTTGATCAAACAAAAATAGAGAAGGAATTGGGAATAAAATGATAACTTTTAGCGAACTTTTATTGAAACTTCAGGAGTTTTGGGGCAATCACGGATGCGTTATTTTACAGCCATACGATTTTCCAAGCGGTGCTGGGACGTTTCATCCTGCTACTTTTTTAAAGGCTTTAGATCCAAAGCCCTGGGCTACAGCTTACGTTGCGCCATCTCGTAGGCCAACAGATGGAAGGTATGGTGAAAATCCAAATAGACTGGGAAGCTATTATCAGTTTCAGGTTCTAATAAAGCCCGTTCCTAAAAATATACAAGAGCTTTATATAAAAAGTTTGGAATATTTGGGTTTAGATATTAAAAAACATGATATTAGATTTGTAGAAGATAACTGGGAGAGTCCAACGCTTGGTGCATGGGGACTTGGATGGGAAGTGTGGCTCGATGGTATGGAGGTTACTCAATTTACCTATTTTCAGCAGGTTGGAGGATATGAGTGCGATCCGGTTGCCGTTGAGATAACATACGGCACAGAAAGACTTGCTATGTATCTGCAAGGTATCGAAAATGTATTTGATATCGTATGGAATAAAAATAAAGAAAATATCGTAACTTACAAAGATGTTCATAAAAGAGGCGAATATGAGTTTAGCAGATACAATTTTGAGGTAGCAGATACCAAAATGCTTTTTAACCATTTTGAGGATGCTACAAAAGAGTGTAAAAGATGTTTGGAAGAAAAAATCCCCCTTCCGGCATATGATCAGTGTCTTTTAGCAAGCCATATATTTAATATTTTAGATGCAAGAAAAGCCATAAGCGTAACCGAGAGGCAAAATTTTATATTAAAGGTTAGAGAGCTTGCAAGAGGATGTGCTAAAGTATATAAAGAGAGTTTAGGTGAGAGTTGATGAAAATAGAAGATATTTATAATATATTGGATGAGATAAGCCCTTTTGAGTTGCAAGAGAGTTGGGACAATAGCGGAGTTCAGGTTGGGGATTTTGAAAAAGAGGTAAAAAAGATATATCTCTCTGTAGATATAGATTTTGATTTTTTAAAAGATATTGACCCAAACTCTTTGATCATTACCCACCATCCATTGATTTTTAAACCTATAAAAAATCTTCTTTTTTCCTCATATCCTTCAAATTTAATAAAAGAGTTGATAAAAAAAGATATTTCGTTGATCGCTATGCACACAAATTTTGATAAAACTCATCTAAACAGTTTTGTGGCTAAAGAGATTTTAGGTTTTAAAAACGCTTTTTGTGAAGATTTTGTATGCTATTTTGATGTGGATATGGATTTTGACGATTTTGTAAATGGTGTAAAAAAAAGCTTTGATCTTGAATATGTCAAAGTTTTAAAAACTAAAGAAAAGATCAAAAGAGCGGCTCTTACCACTGGTGCAGGCGGAAGTTTTATAAAAGAGATCAAAGCCGATGTTTTTTTAACGGGAGATATAAAATATCATGACGCTATGGAAGCAAAATCTATAGGTCTTTCTTTGATTGATATTGAGCATTACTCCAGTGAGCGCTATTTTAGCCGGATTTTAGCTCAAGAATTGAAAAAAAACAAAATTGAGGCTATAATTTCATCAACAAAAAACCCCTTTAAACTAATGTAAATCCCAAAAGGAAAAATAATGAAACAATATATCGACCAACTTGTTGAACTCTCTATAGTGGATAAAGAGATTGATGCTTTTGAGCCGAAAATCGCTGAAGTTAAGGAGAGATTAAATAGAGTTTTAAATGAGAAAAATAGCGTAGAAGAGGCTATAAAAAAGCTAAATGAAGAGATCCAAGAGTGTGAGTTAAAAAAGAGAAAAAATGAGCTTCATTTAAAAGAGCTTTCCCAAAAACTTGAAGATCTTGCAAAAAAGAGTGCGCAAGTTAAAACGGAAAAAGAGGCAAAAGCCTTGCAGCTTGAAGAGGAGATCGCAAAAGAGCAGATAAATTTTGCGAATGAAGAGATCGCAAGACTCGAAAACAGCTGCGAAACAAAAATAGAGGAGAAAAACTCTCTTGAAGAGAGGTTAAAAGAGATCGAAGAGAGAGTAAACAAAACAAAAGAAGCGGTTGATGCGGAGTTAAAAGAGTTGGAAGAGGAGAGAAAAAAGGTTTTTGAAAAAAAACAAGAGCTTGTTTCAAAAATTCCTCAAAAGATATTGGCTTTTTATGAAAAGATAAGAAGATGGGCAGGAAATAGTGCGGTTGTTCCGGTAAAAAAACAGGCTTGCATGGGCTGCTTTATGAAAATAAACGACAAAACTTACTCCAAAGTTATTAAGGGTGAAGAGATAGTTACTTGTCCTCATTGCGGTAGAATACTCTATCTTGAAAAAGAGGAAGAGACGGTATAGAAAATTGGAAATAGGAATTAGGAATTTGTAGTATTGAAAATTATGGTTGTTTATATGCCAGTTCCCAATTGCAAATTCCTAATTTCATCTTTAAGGTAATTAATGTTTGCGTATATCTATACTATACTTTTAACTATCGTTTATATTTTTTCCATTCCTTTTTTGCTGATTTTGTCTTTTAAAAAAAAATATAAACACTCAATTCCTGCAAGATTTTTTCTTTATAAAAATCCTCCCTTTAAGAAAAAGCTTATCCATTTTCACTC
>NZ_CEXZHP010000139.1:0-4127 GCF_982775275.1 Nitrosophilus sp. | reverse complement strand
ATCTTCTCATAAAGGAGATTATGGTCATTTAAGCGTAATAGCCGGCGAAAAAGAAGGGGCTACTATAATGGCTGCGCTAAGCGCTTTAAACTTTGGAGCCGGACTTGTTAGCGTAATTACCAACGAAAAGATAACGGTTCCATATGAACTAATGCACTCAAACTCCATCCCAAAAACTTCAACGGCAATAGCCGTTGGAATGGGTCTTGGTATGGAGTATAGCGATGAAGATTTTTATGAGCTTGTGTTAAAAAACGATCTTCCGCTTGTTGTGGACGCAGATCTTTTTTATAGCGAGAGAATAAAAGATATAATAAAAAGAGACAATATTGTTTTAACTCCTCATCCAAAAGAGTTTTCTTCATTACTTAAGATTTTAGAAATTGAAGATGTTGATGTAAAAAAGATTCAAGAAAATAGAATATATTATGTAGAAAAATTTTGTAAAGAGTTTCCTAATATTGTTTTATTATTAAAAGGCGCAAATCCAATTATTTCAAAATATGACGAAATTTATATTAATCCTTTAGGAACAAACGCATTAAGTAAAGGTGGAAGCGGGGATGTGTTAACGGGCCTAATAGGAGCTCTATTAGCTCAAGGTTATGAGCCTTTAAAAGCGGCAATTTATGGATCTCTTGCTCATACGATAGCAGCAAGCAAAGTCAAAAAAGCAAACTTTGCTCTAACACCAAAGGATATCATAAAGGCTTTAGGTTGCTTATAAAAAATATAGTAATACTTTTTAGCGGCGAAGGGACGAATTTAGAAAATATTATAAAAAAAGTGCATAATAAAAAGTTTGGCGATATAAAAATAGTCGTATCAAAAGCCATAACCAACAATCCAAAAGCAAAAGGTATAATTCGGGCAAAAAAATATGACATTAAAGTTGAAATTATCGATCATAAAAAATTTTTGAAAAGAGAAGATTTTGATAAAGAGTTGGTAAAAATCATAAAAGATGAAAACCCTGATCTAGTAGTGTTAGCTGGATTTATGAGAATTTTAACTGAGGTTTTTACGAAAAATATTAAAAACGCCATCAATATACATCCATCAATACTTCCTCTTTTTAAAGGGGCTAACGCTATAAAAAGAAGCTACGAAAGTCCTATGAAGGTTGCGGGAGTTACGGTGCATAGAGTAAGCGAAGAGGTAGATGGTGGAGAGATATTGGATCAGGAGTGTTTTAAAAAAGAGGAGATGAGTTTTAAAGAGTTTGAAAAAAAGATACATGAAATTGAGTATAAAATCTATCCTAAAGTTATAGTTTCTATTTTGACTAATAAATAAAAAGAGAGTAAAATAAGATAAATTTTATCTCATTTGAGGAGCGAATATGAGCGATATTTTAAAAATAGGAAAATATGAATTTACAAGTAGATTGATAGTTGGAAGCGGTAAATATCACGATTTTAAAACAACTTTTGACGCTACCATAGCTAGCGGAGCGCAGATGATTACTGTTGCTGTTAGAAGAGTCAATATTACAGATCCCGATAAAGAAAATTTGATGGATTATTTTAAAGATATCGATATTCAGTTTTTGCCAAATAGTGCAGGGTGTGTAACAGCAGAGGAGGCGATAACTCTTTTTAGACTTGTTAGGGAGGCTACCGATATTGATATTATTAAGCTTGAAATTATAGGCGATACAAAAAAGACACTTTATCCAGATGTGATAGAGACGGTAAAGGCTTGTGAAACATTGGCAAAAGAGGGATTTACAGTTATGGCTTATACAAACGATGATCCAATAGTAGCAAAAAGATTGGAAGATGCAGGTGCCGCTGCTGTAATGCCACTTGCCGCACCGATTGGAAGCGGACTTGGAATTCAAAATAGATATAATGTTGTTTTTGTTAAAGAGGCTGTTAAGGTTCCCGTTATTGTCGATGCCGGAGTGGGATGTGCAAGCGATGCGGCAATTGCTATGGAGTTAGGAGCTGATGGAGTGCTTACAAATACGGCTATAGCTCAAGCAAAAAATCCTATACTTATGGCCGAAGCTATGAAAAACGCCGTAATTGCTGGAAGAATGAGTTATCTTGCCGGAAGAATTCCAAAAAAGCCCTATGCAACTGCTTCAAGTCCAACTGAAGGAATGATACAGTTTTAAAATAGGGCAAGTCTTGCCCTATATTTTAATTATTCCCATAAGATTTAGCATCATAAAAATCAAAGCTACAGGGGCAATATATCTAATTGAAAATCTCCATATATTAAAAACCTTTTCTCCCATCTCATCTTGTAGATGAGCTTTTACTCGATCTTTGTGAATTTCATATCCCACAAATATCGCTATTAAAAGTCCACCAAGTGGAAGTAGTATAGAATCTGTAGTATATTCTAAAATATCAAAAATTGGTTTGTTTGCTATGCTAAATATCTCTCCCCAAGATTTTGTATATGATAAAAGAGCCGCTATCCCTACTATCCAATATATAAAACTTGTAAAGATAACCGCTTTATCTCTTGTTTGATTAAACCTATCTATCAAATATTGAACTACCGGCTCAACCAGACTTATAGCAGAAGTTATACCAGCAAACGCAAGAGCTAAAAAGAAAAGTAGGGCAAAAAATATTCCAAGTGTTCCAAAATTGTTTAATATAGTAGGCAAAGATATAAAAACAAGTCCTGGTCCTTGAGATGGAGTCGCACCAAATTGGAAAAGAAAACTAAAAATAACAAGTCCCGCTACAAGTGCTATAAGTGTATCCATAAATGTTACAATAAAAGCGGTTTTTGGGATACTTGCCTCTTTTGGTAAAGAGGCCGCGTATGTTAAAATGGCTCCCATTCCAAGAGATAGGGTAAAAAAGGAGTGTCCAACTGCTCTAACAATAGCTTCTGAATTTAGTTTTTCCCATTTTGGAGCAAACATAAAATTCCAAGCCTTTTCAAAACCATCAAGGGTAAAAGCATAAAATAAAAGACCAAAAAGTATAATCATTAAAGCGGGCATTAAAATAAGATTTATTTTTTCGATACCTCCCTTTATCCCTTTATGGACTATATATCCTACGATTAAGACCGAAATCGTATGAAAAAATATTGCTGTTGCGGCACTATCTGCAACTAAAAGATTAAAAATATTTTTTGCCTCCTGGGTAGAGGATGGAAGACCAGAAAAAAGACGAAAAAGATAATAAAAGATCCATCCGATTACTACAGAGTAAAAGGTCATTATTACAATTCCGTTAAAGCCCATAAAGCCGGCATATTTCCAATATTTTCTATTTGGGGGCGCTAGTTCTTCAAAACTTCCGACGGTATCTTTTCTTCCAAGGGCGCCTATTAACATCTCAGCTACCATTACCGAAAATCCAATAAGCGCTATAGTAATAAGATAAACAAGAACAAAAGCACCTCCACCATATTCTCCGGTCATATAGGGAAATTTCCATATATTGCCAAGCCCAACGGCACTGCCTGCTGCGGCCATTATAAATCCGATTCTTGAAAATCTTTGAATTTTCACGAACTCTCCTTGAGATTGTTTGTTTAATTATATTAAAAGTATTTTTTAATGTTTATAAATAATGAGTTTTTATAAATTTTATGAAAAAAATAGTTACAAAATTATTGACAAACTCAATATTTTTAAATATAATTTCATTCCAAATTGAGTTCGGGGTGTAGCGCAGTCTGGTTAGCGCACCTGGTTTGGGACCAGGGGGTCGGGGGTTCGAATCCCTCCACCCCGACCATTTCCACTTATATGGTGGGTGTAGCTCAGTTGGTTAGAGCACCAGATTGTGGCTCTGGGGGTCGCCGGTTCGAATCCGGTCATCCACCCCACTATTTTAGAGCCTTTGAAAATGAGGAAAAAGATTGATATAATATATAGCCTATGGGTCTTTTGCTAAGGGCGTAGCTGAAGACCTTATCAGTGCGCCCGTAGCTCAATTGGATAGAGCAACGGACTTCGGATCCGTAGGTTAGAGGTTCGACTCCTCTCGGGCGTGCCACATATGCGTTAAAATATGCGCTCGTAGCTCAGCTGGATAGAGCAACGGCCTTCTAAGCCGTAGGTCCCAGGTTCGAATCCTGGCGGGCGTACCATTTATTTACTACATATTTGCGGGAGTGGCGGAATTGGCAGACGCGCCAGACTTAGG
>NZ_CEXZHP010000138.1:0-4128 GCF_982775275.1 Nitrosophilus sp. | reverse complement strand
GTTTTTTTGAGATATGCAAAATCAAAGGATTTACAAAAGACCAAGGAGTAATAATCCCAAAATCAAACATTGAACACTTAATATTAAAAGATGAAATATACGAAAAAATAGATAAAGGAGAGTTTTTTATATATGGAGTAAAAAATATAGATGAAGCTATTGAGATACTTACCGATAAAAAAGCGGGTATAAGAGAAGAAAATGGAGAGTTTACTAAAGATAGTTTTAACTTCTATGTTGAAAATAGATTAAAAGAGTTTGCTTTAAAGGCAAAAACATTTATAAAAGAAAAATAGTTAATCCTTTATCGACTAGCGTTTTAAAATTTTTTTCAACTCCTTTAATGAATGGGTATTTAAAATATCTTCTTTTTCGCACCACCCTCTTCTTGCTTGATAAACTCCATATTCCATATAATCTAAAGTATAAATATTATGAGCATCTGTGGAGATAGCCATTTTAATGCCCATCTCCTTTGCCAATTTTGCGTTTATATCATTTAGATCTAGCCTCTCAGGCTGAGCATTTATCTCTAAAAAGCAGTTATTCTCTTTTGCGTGTTTCAAAATTTTTTCTATATCTATATCTATTCCTTCTCTTTGCCCTATTAGTCTACCTGTAGGATGAGCTAATATATTAAAGTATGGGTTATCCATCGCCTTTAACACTCTTTTTGTCTGCATCTGCCTTGATAGTTTAAATTTATAATGAACCGCTCCTACGACAATATCGAGTCTTTTTAACACATCATCGCTTAGATCCAAGCTTCCATCTTCTAAAATATCAACTTCAATTCCTTTTAAAATCGTTATACCTTTTAATTTATCATTTATTTTATCTATCTCTTCGATCTGCTCCAAAAGCCTTTTTTCATCGAGTCCTTTTGCTACTGTAACTCTTTTTGAATGATCGGTTATAGCGATATATTCATACCCTTTTTTTAAAGCCGCTTTTGCCATCTCCTCTATGCTATTTTTACCGTCTGTATATTTTGTATGGGTATGTAAGTCGCCCTTAATATCCGAAAGCTTTACTAGATTTGGAAGTTTTCCGATTTTTGCTGCTTCTATCTCTCCTCTATTTTCTCTAAGTTCAGGCTCTATATATGAAAGCTCCACACTTTTAAAAATATCTTCTTCTTTTTCTCCACCAACTCTTTTTTCTCCTTTAAAAACTCCATATTCGTTTATCTTTAATCCAAGCTTCACACCAAGGGATCTTATTGCGATATTGTGAGCTTTTGATCCTGTAAAATAGTGCAAAGCTGCTCCATAACTCTCATTTGGCACGCTTCTTAAATCGATCTGTAAATCAGATTTTAATATAATAGTGCTTCTTGTTGGACCTTTTGAGACTATCTCTTTAATTTGGGGATATTTTACAAAATGATCGGTCACCTTTTGCCAATCTTTTGCCGTTACCAATATATCAAGATCACCTACGGTCTCCTTTTTTCTTCTATAACTTCCGGCAACATCTATATGAATAATCCCTTCTATCTCTTTTAAATATTTTATCAGATCTTCTGCATAGTTTTTTGCTATATCAATTCTAAACCTTTTTCCAGCCTTTTTCGCAAGTCTAATACCTTTTAATATCTTTTCAACAAGAGTTGGTCCAAAACCTGGCAGCTTTAATATTTCGCCGCTTTCAGCGGCTCTTCTTAAATCTTCCATAGATTGAACATTTAATTTTTCATATAAAATCTTAATTCTCTTTGGTCCAAGACCTTCAATAGATAACATCTCAACCAAATGGGGAGGAACCTCTTTTTCTAAATTTTCCAATTTTGAAAATTCTCCCGTAGTTACTATCTCTTTTATATATTCACTTAGATCATGTCCAATTCCCGGTAATTTTGTTAGATCATACCCTTCGTTTACAAGTTCGGCTAAAGATTTGCCTATATTCTCTATAGTTCTTGCGGCATTTCTATATGCTCTAACTTTAAAAGGATTTTCCCCTTTTATTTCCAAAAGATCCGCAGTTTTATTAAATATAGCCGCAATATCGGCATTAGTGATAGCCATAAGATTTCCTTTTATAGGAGTATTTTAGACTATTATAAGATATTTGAAGAAAAAAGAAGATTAAAAGGAGGAAAAAAACTCCTCCTTATTTTACTCTATAATAACTCTCGGGAACAAGTCTTGAGATCTCTTGAACGGCTCTATCTATCATAACCATTAGTGCCTTTTCCATAGGCGTATTTTTATACATACTTAACCCCCCAGCCAGTGCTACGTTTCCAATTAAACCACCGCCGACACCGCCGATACTAAAGCTTGAAGCTTTACCTTCTACTCTAGTAGAGTTTATAACTCTTCCAGTTCTAACATCAACAAGTCTTATATTTGCGGCTATATAAGCCTCTTTTGAGCTAGCCTTTACTCCTAAAAATCCTCCCATAATACCAGCCAATCCACCCTTAATCCCTTCAGCATTGGGCTCAAAAGCTGTAATTGCACCAACGACTAAAATATCTGCGCCTTCTAAATGTCCTCCTTTTGGGGTTTGCTTTTGATTGAAATCTTTTCCTCTTACCATCTCAAGCTCTTTTTGGAGCTCTGCAAATCCTTCCCCCCTTTCTAAAACTACAAATCTATTTGTTCTAAAAAGAGCGTCAACCAACATATCTTTTATACCTTCACCAATTTGCCCGTTACATTTTGCCGCTTTACATCTAAAAACTGCTACGGCTATTCTTGCTTTTGGTCCATTATACGCTGCGACCTCATTTATATTTTGATTTGAAGTTTGAACGGTTGTTGTTGTTCCGGCCGTTGCACATCCTCCAAGCATAAATGCCCCAAATATACCGAGAAAAGCATAAATTAAAATCCCCCTAATTTTTCTTGCAAACATGAAAACCTCCATATAATTTAATTTTTTAAATTTTATAACTAATTTTATTAAAAAGAGTTAAATACTATTTAGTCGATTTTAGATAAGCTCCAAATGCCATTATCAAAAATCCGACTCCAAAAAGTGCATAGGAAGAACTTTTTTCAACCTCTATACATCCTATACTTAGCTGATTAAAAGCTATTACCATCATTGCAAAACCCAAAAGATAAACAAATTCGCTTTTAGTGCATTTTTTACATTTCATTAAAATCCCCAAAGTTTTTTGATATTATATCTATTATAAAAAAATAAAGGTTAAAATTGCAAAAAGCAAGAATACTTCTTCTTGAAGACGATATCAATTTATGTGAAACGATAAAAGAGTATCTTGAAGATGAAGGTTTTTTTGTAGAAGTAGCTTATAGCGCCGACGAAGCTTACGAAAAAATATATGAAAAAAATTTTGATCTGCTTTTGCTTGATGTTATGGTTCCAGGCGAAAATGGATTTGAGATTTTAAAAAATATTAGAAAAAAGAGCAATACCCCCGCAATTTTTATAACATCTTTAAATAGAGTAGAAGATCTTGAAAAAGGATATAAAAGCGGTTGTGACGATTATATTAGAAAACCTTTTGAGTTAAAAGAGTTAAAACTTAGAATCGACACCCTCTTGAAAAGGGAGTTTGATACAAAAAAAAGTTTTATAAAAATTGATGAAAATTTTATCTACAATCTAGATACCGACGAACTTTTAAAAAATGAAGAAGTTATACCTTTAAACCAAAAAGAAAAAAAACTTCTAAAACTTTTTTTAAAAAATAAAAATCAGCCAATATCCCACGAAAAGATTTATGAGACTTTATGGGATTATGATGAGACGCCAAGCGATAGTTCTCTTAGAACATATATAAAAAATCTTAGAAAAATTTTTGGTAAAGATAAAATATTGAGCATAAAAAAACATGGATACAAATTTGTTGCCCAGTGAAAAAAAATCACTATACTCCTTTTTAACTTTATATATATTTTTAACGATTATCATTTTATCTTTGGTATCTGCTATGTATTATAATTTTCAAAAAAATCTCATGTTTTCGCAAGTTAGACCAAAATTGACACAATATGCAAAAGATGTAATACATAGATTAAAAGAGATGCATTATAGTCTGGGAGAGGATTTGCATTATCCAAGATATTCAAATTTCAAATCTGCAATCTATGATGCAGATTATGTAAGAATATTTTCTTTACTTAAAAATCAAAAAGTTAATCTAAACAA
>NZ_CEXZHP010000137.1:0-4235 GCF_982775275.1 Nitrosophilus sp. | reverse complement strand
TTATAAAAAACTCAAGGCCTTGCCTTGAGAGATTTTTAAGGAAAGATTTATGTTTGATATACTTTATGCTCCTTGGAGAAGCGAATATATTACGGATAAAAAGCCAAAAGGGTGTGTTTTTTGTCATATAAGTAAACATAGTGAGTTAGATGAGAAAAATCATGTTTTATATAGGGATGAATTTTGTTTTATAGTAATGAACAGATATCCTTATACTCCGGGACATTTTATGATAATACCTCATAAACATATAGACAATTTGGAAAATCTGGAAAAAGAGGCGTGGCTTAGGATCTGCGAACTTGCGCAAAAGGGCGTGAGACTTTTAAAAGAGGTATTAAAGGCTGAAGGAGTAAATATAGGTATGAACTTAGGAGTAGCTGGTGGTGCTGGAATCGCAGAACATATTCATCTTCATTTGGTGCCAAGATGGCAAAGGGATACAAATTTTATAACATCCGTTGCAAATACCAGAGTTTATAGCACAGATTTTGAAAAGATATATAAAAAATTGAAACAAAAAATAGGAGCATATTTTGGATAAAAGAGGAAGTCTATATGAGCTTCAAAGGCTTTTGGATGAATTTGTAAAAGAAAGAGATTGGCAAAAATATCACACACCTAAAAATCTATCTATGAGTATAGCTATCGAAGCGGCAGAACTAATGGAGCATTTTCAGTGGTGCGATAAGAAAGCTAATGAATTTAGCGAAGAAGAAAAAAAAGAGATTGCCCAAGAGATGGCTGATGTATTGCATTACCTTTTGAGGCTCTCCTCTGTTTTGGATATAGATCTGTATGAAGCTTCAAAAAGAAAAATAGCGAAAAATAGAGATAGATTTCCTATAGAGAGGGCAAAAACAATGAAAAAAAGCGGCTGTTAAAAACTATTTTATATATGTTAGAGTAAAATGGAAAAAAAAGGAGAAAAAAATGGTTGAAAAATCAAATATTGAGGCCTTAAAACTCGCACTTTTATTTTTTAAAGGAAATTATGCCCTCTCTTTCGCAGCGATTGCTATATTGTTGGTTTTAAGCTTTTTTTCAGTTATTCCTCTTATTGGTATTTTATTTGTTTTTGCTTATTCTATATTGGGATTTGCAATTGAGATCTATTTTGGAAAAGAGGTTTATAATATAAAAGATGAAAAAGAGATGGAGGAGATTGCCGCAAACACAAGGGTAGGGGACTTTTTGACAAAATATATAGCAGAAGCCACAGGAGCTTTTTTGGGACTATTTTTGATTTCGCTTGTTTTTATATTTATTTTTGTTTTAATTGCTTCAATTTTTGGCGGTTCTTTTACTATGAATGAGATAAAAGGTATGAGTGAACAAGAGATGATATTTTATATGATGGGAGCATTTTCGATTCCTTCATTTATGTTATTGATAGTTGGCGGTTTTTTGCTTTATGTATTTCCCGCAGTTATGGGAGAAGTTATTTTGTCTGAAGGTTTTAACGACTCTTTTAGAAAAACTCTCTTACTTATATCACCATCTTTTTGGAAAAAAACTTTTAATAAAAACTACTTTATTTTGATCGCTATTTGGTCTATTATAATCTTTTTGTTTGCAATAGTTTTAGTAATACTCTCCTCTACTGTTATTTTGTTGCCATTGGTTTTGATTGTTGCATATTTGTTGAGCCTTTATAATAGCGCAATATACGTTTTTGCTAAAGGGAGTTTAGAGTAGGTAGCTTTTTAGCCTTTCTACTCCCGTTTTTAAATTTTTTATATCTGTTGTATAGGAAAATCTTACAAAATTTTCTGTATTATTTTTTCCAAAATCTACTCCCGGGGTTAGAGCGACTTGTATATCTTTTAAAAGTTTTTTGGAAAATAAAAAGGCGTTATTACTATATTTTGAAATATCTGCCCAGATATAAAAAGCGCCTTGGGGTTTTATGGGGATTTTAAAAATATCTTTTAGATTTTCATATAAAAAATCTCTTCTTTTTTTAAAAATCTTATTAACATTTTCCAGATATTCATAATCAAAAGCTTCAATAGCTGCGTATTGGCTAAGGGTTGGAGGAGATATAAAAAGATTTTGGGCCATTATAATAGCTTTTCTTAGATATTTGTTTGGAACGATTATCCATCCTAAGCGAAATCCCGGCATACAAAAATATTTTGAAAAACCGTTTATAACGATCACGTTTTCGCTAAATTCTAAAGCGCTATGGACTTTGGACTCGTAAGTTAAACCGTGATATAACTCGTCAGATATAAATGCTATATTTTTCTCTTCACAATATTTTATCAGTTCTTTTAAACTCTCTTTTTCATAAATGTTTCCGGTAGGATTTGATGGATTTGATATTTGTAAAGCCTCCAATTTTTTATTTTTTAAATGATCTTTGGTTATGCAAAAATTGCTGTTTTTATCTACGTTTATAAAAAGGGGGTTGATATCTAAAATATAAGAGAAATTTTTATAAGATGGATAACCAGGATCGCTAAAACCCAATACTTTTTTATAATCCAAAACCAAAGAGTAAGCTAACAAAAAAGCTCCGCTAGTGCCCGGAGTTAATATTATATTTTTGCTATCTATTTTTATATTGTAGACTTTTTTATAATGCGCGGCAATTTTTTCTCTTAAAATTTCCAAACCCTCTGTTTGTGTATAAGCAAATCTATTTTCCTGTGTAGCTTTTAAAAGAGCCTCTTTTACTTTTAAAGATGGTAAAAGATCTGGCTGACCTATCTCAAAATGTATAACATCGTTATATTTTGCGGCCTCTTTAACGATATCCATAACTATAAATGGAGTTAAATCTTTTAATCTTTGCATAATTCTCCTTTTGTGAAATTATAGTAAAATTATCAAAAAAGTTTAATTTGGAAAAACGAGATTATAGAAAAATTCAAATTTTCAATAAAAGTTTAGTGCATCCAAGAGAGGTTTTTGCGCCTGCAATTAAATTATGGCCCAAGTGTGGTAGTAGCGTATAATCATCCAACATTGATGCAATTAAAAGCTAATTTATCCTTGAAAACAAGTATAAAAATATGTATAATTATCCTTATAAGGAAGGATAATGAAAGAGATTTTTAAACTTTTAATAACCGATTTTTTTGAAAAAGAGCTCAAAGTTATCAAAAGAGATTACAAAATTTCTACTGATACAAATAAAATCGTCTCTTTAGTTGGGATAAGGCGTAGCGGTAAAACCTATATTTTGTTCGATATTATCAATAGTTTGAGAAAAACTATCGATTATAGAAATATTATTTATATAAATTTTGAGGATGATAGACTATTTGGGGTAACTTTACAAGATTTGGACTCTTTGATAGAAGCATATTTTGAACTTTTTCCAAAAAAAAGGGAAGAAAAAATCTATATTTTTTTAGATGAAATTCAAGAGGTGAATAATTGGGAAAAGTTTGTAAGAAGAATCTATGATAATCTAAACGCCCAGATATTTATTACAGGTTCATCCTCTAATCTACTAAGTAAAGAGATAGCCACAAATTTAAGAGGTAGAACGATTACTTATGAGATTTTTCCACTAAGTTTCAAAGAATATTTAAAATTTAAAAATATTGAAATAAATTTATATTCATCAAAAAGCCTCTCTTTTATAAAAAACAGTTTTAATAGTTTTATAACTCAAGGAGGCTTTCCAGAAATCGCACTTGAAGAGAATGATGATATTAAAAAGAGAATTTTGAGCGATTATGTGGATTTAATTATCTTTAGGGATGTGGTAGAGAGATACAACATAAAAAATCTCACTCTCATAAAATTTTTAATAAGATATCTCTTTTCAAATCCCGCTACTCTTCTTAGTTTTAACAAACTTTATAACGAACTAAAATCACAAGCTTTTAAGCTTTCAAAAGATACTTTGTTTGAGTATTTTAGCTATCTTAACGATATCTATGCAGTTTTTTTAGCTCCTGTTTTTAAAAACTCTATAAAAAGCGAAATGAAAAATCCAAAAAAGATTTTTATTGTTGATAATGGATTTAACTATATCTTCAATACCTCTTTTTCTGTAGATTATTCAAAACTTTTTGAAAATATCGTTTTTTTGCACCTTAGAAGAAAATATATTGATATCTACTATTTTAAAGAAAAAAAAGAGATAGATTTTTTTATTCCTCAAAAGAGGCTTTTGATAAATGTTAGTTATAATATTGAGGATAAAGATACTTTTGTTCGAGAAATTGACTCATTACAAGAGGGTATGGAGTTTTTTGGCATAAAGGAAGCATATT
>NZ_CEXZHP010000136.1:0-4235 GCF_982775275.1 Nitrosophilus sp. | reverse complement strand
TTCAAACTTTGCAAACTCTATCAAATCGTTTATCTTTTTTTCATCTTCTATTAATCTATTCAACTCCTTTTGATACTTTTTATATTCTAAAAATTTATCTTTATAACTTTTTAAAATTTTTCCAAAGCCCTCAAACATTTTAGAGGATATCTGATCCAAAGCTTCAATTATATTTTGACTTTTAAAGATTGAACTCTCTTTTTGGCTTAAATAGCCGACTTTATCTTTAAAAATCTCTCTTAAAATTTTTTTTGATACAGTTTGAGAATTGATAAAAAATCTTATTTTCTCTTTTTTAACGCCTCTTACAATTATCGCATCATCTTTTTCCAACCCAAATTTTTCAAAATCGATATCCATATTCAATAAAATTTCTCCAACTTTTGCCTCAAACTCTTTGATTCCAAAAAGAGACAAAATTAGTCCCATCAACACAGACTTACCGGCACCGCTTGGACCTGTAAATACTACCAAACCCTTTTTAAACTCAAGTTCAACCTCATCAAAACCTATACAATCTTTTAAATAAACCCTCTCTATCAATTACATCCCCCAATGAAGTTTTTCTCTCAAAACTTCAAAATAGTTTCTCTCTATCCTATGAATAAGTTTAGCTCCAATTTGAGCCTTTTTTATTATAATCGTATCCTTAGGCGTAAATTCATAAATTTCTTGTCCGTCCACAACCATTAGCGCATTTTCTTTAACGCTTTTTATCTCTATCTCAAATTCCGCCGGCAAAACTAAAGGCCTTTGCGTTAACGAGTGAGGACAAATAGGCGTTAATATATATGCGTTAGTCAAAGGATAGACAACCGGTCCTCCCGCAGCCAAATTATATGCGGTAGATCCTGTAGGAGTTGAAATAATAAGCCCATCACCATAATAGGTATTGAACCATTTTTTATCGATAAAAGCATCAACATGAATCATTTTAGATATAGATTGTCTCGTAATTACGATATCATTAAAAGAATACATCTTCTCTTTTTTACCTTTTATCGTAGCCTCCATCATCATTCTATGATCTATTCTAAACTCATCATTTTTTAACTTTTTTATAAACTCTTCAATCTCGTTTGGCAAAATATCTGTTAAGAACCCAAGTTTACCTACATATATTCCTAAAATCGGTTTATGGCATCTATAACTTCTTCTCACCAAAGAGATTAAAGTCCCATCTCCTCCGATTGAAACCAAAATATCACTATTTTCACACATCAAATCAAACTCTTGTCCCATTACACCAATCATTGAGGCGCTAATACTATCTATTAAAACTTCGATTCCTTCTTTTTCAAAGGCGTTTTTAATTTTAAAAAAAAGATCTTTTATCTCTGGCGCTGATGGTTTTAAGACTACTCCAACTCTTTTAATATCCATTTTTATCCTTAAATTTTTTATATCCTAAAGCTATAATTTTATCATAACTTAAACCATATCTTTGTAAAATCAGGCACAAAAAAATGTTCTAAAGGATCAAGATTGAGAACACACTATTGTGCAGAGCTAAATGAAAAAGATGTAGGAATAGAGGTGGTTCTTTGCGGTTGGGCAAATAGCTACCGAGATCATGGAGGAGTAATTTTTATAGATTTGAGAGACAAAAGCGGTATTGTCCAGTTAGTTTGCGATCCTGCAGATAGCGAAAAAGCTCACAAAGTAGCAACAGAAGTAAGAGACGAATATGTTTTGATAGCCAAGGGAAAAGTTAGACTTAGAGGAGAAGGACTAGAAAATCCTAAACTACTCACTGGCAAAATTGAGGTTGTTGTTGAGGATTTGACTATAGAAAATAGAAGCGAACCAACCCCGTTTACCATTGGAGATGAGAGTGTAAACGAGGAGATAAGATTAAAATATAGATATCTTGATTTAAGAACAAAAAAAGCTTATGAAACTTTTAGACTCAGAAGCAAAGCAGCAATAGCCGCAAGAAATTTTTTAGACGCAAATGGATTTTTAGAGGTTGAAACCCCTATTTTGACAAAATCCACTCCGGAAGGTGCAAGGGATTATTTGGTTCCAAGCAGACTATATCCGGGAGAGTTTTACGCACTTCCCCAATCTCCTCAACTTTTTAAACAACTTTTGATGGTAAGCGGATTTGATAGATATTTTCAGATTGCAAAATGTTTTAGAGACGAGGATTTAAGAGCTGATCGTCAGCCTGAATTTACTCAGATTGATGTAGAGATGAGTTTTTGCACAGAAGATGAAGTGATAAATATCGCCGAAGGACTTATAAAAGCCATATTTGCCGCATGCGGAGTAAATATCAAAACTCCATTTAAAAGAATGCCATACGTTGAAGCTATGGAAAATTACGGAACGGATAAACCGGATTTAAGATTTGATTTAAAGTTAATCGATGTTATAGATATTTTTGAAAACACCGACCTTAAAGTTTTTCGAGAAATCGCACAATTTAAGAAATTAAACAGGATAAAAGCCCTTCCGGTTCCTGGAGGAGAGAGTCTAACAAGAAAAGAGATAGACGAGCTAACCAATTTTGTTATGAAATTTGGAGCAAAAGGCTTAGCTTGGGTAAAAGTTAAAGACAATAACGAACTTCAAGGCCCTATCGTTAAATTTTTAAGCGATGAAGAGAAAAAAGCACTTATTGAAAGAACAAATGTAAAAAGCGGGGATTTGATCTTTTTTGGCGCCGGAAGCAAAAAGATTGTATTGGATTATATGGGAAGATTAAGAGATAGACTCGGAGAAATTTTAGGGCTAAAAGACCCAAATCGATATGAGTTTTTATGGGTAGTAGACTTTCCTATGTTTGAAATAGAAGAGGGACACGTGAAGATAAAAGCCCTTCATCATCCGTTTACTATGCCTAAAAATATTGACGAAGAAGAGATCGAAGATATGACAAGCGAAGCTTATGATATGGTCGTAAACGGAGTCGAACTTGGAGGAGGAAGTATAAGGATACATAAAAGCGAAATTCAAAAAAAAGTTTTTGAAATTTTAGGTATTTCTCAAGAAGAGGCAAATGAAAAATTTGGATTTTTGCTTGAGGCTCTAAAATTTGGCGCTCCTCCTCACGGGGGATTTGCTATAGGTTTTGATAGACTTATAATGCTACTTACAAAAAAAGATAACATAAGAGACGTTATAGCTTTTCCTAAAACGCAAAAAGCTCAATGTTTATTGACAAGTGCACCAAGTCCGGTTGATCCGGAGCAATTAAAAGAGTTGCATATAAGAATACGCGAACCAAAAAAGATATGAAACTAATAGAGGCAAAAAATAAAGATATAGTTAAAGTAGTTGGTTTTGAAGGAGAGTGTGACGAATTCAAATGCAGACTCTCATCTATGGGATTTATGATCGGAGATGTTATAAAAGTATTAAATAAAGGCTTTTTCGGCCCGATTCAAATAGAGGCAAATGGAGCTAAAATAGCTCTGTGTAGAGGTCAAGCCAAAAAGATATTGGTTAAAAAAATTGAGTAGCTTAGCAATATTTGCTATTTAAAGCAACTATACCAATTTAGCATTTTACAAATAACCAAATGAGGAGAAATTATGAAAAAACTATTTTTGATCATTGGAGCTCCCGGAAGCGGAAAAACAACGGATGCTGAAATAATAGCAAAAAGAAATAGCGACAAAATCGCCCATTATTCAACGGGTGAACTATTAAGAGAAGAGGTAAAAAAAGGAACAACTCTTGGAGCTACGATTGCAAGTTATGTAGATAACGGAAAACTCGTTCCTTTGGATATCGTTATAGATACTATCGTAACCGCTATAAAAAATAGTGATAAAGATGTGATTATAATCGACGGCTTTCCAAGAAGCGTAGAACAGATGCACGCACTTGATGAGATTTTGGCTAAAAATCCAGATATCAAGCTCGAAGCGGTTATAGAGGTAGTTGTAAGTGAAGAGACTGCAAAAGAAAGAGTTTTAGGAAGGGCCAGAGGAGCAGATGATAATATCCAAGTTTTCAATAATAGGATGAAAGTTTATCTTGAGCCATTAAAAGAGATTGAAAGTTTTTATGAAAAAAAAGGTCTTCTTAAAAAAATCGACGGAGAAAGAAGTATTGAAGAGATAGTAGATGAGATGGAAGAGTTTATAAAGAGTAAGATTGGTTGATTTTGGTTAAAAAAGTTAAAATGGTTGAGTGGTTAATTTTAAAGTTAGAAAGTGAAAAAGTGAGAAAGTGAGCGAGGGCAAACCGAAGGTTTAGAACGATAACTGCTTATCGTTCGTGCC
>NZ_CEXZHP010000135.1:0-4254 GCF_982775275.1 Nitrosophilus sp. | reverse complement strand
ATTGCTCTATAGTTAATGTAAAAAAAGGCGATCAAGTTATTAGTGGAGATATAATTGCAAAAACAGGAACATCTGGGCTTGCTTTGGGAGATCATTTGCATTTTGGAATATTGATACAAGGAGTTGAAGTGCTCCCTAGTGAATGGATGGATAAAAGATGGATAAAATTAAATGTTTTGGATATTATAAAAGATGCAAAAAAGATAATAGATATGGAAAAATAACCGATAATAAAGAAAGAATGTGATAAAATGCAAAAAAAACCCGATTAAGGCAATATATGAAACAGACCACTATCGCTAAAAAAGTTGAGCTAACAGGTATCGGTCTTCATAGGGGAAAACCTGTTAGAATGGTATTGGAACCTTTAGAAGATGATATGGGTATAGTTTTTTATAGAAGAGATTTGGGCATTACAATTCCTTTAAAACCAGAATATGTAATAAATACGAAAATGGCAACCGTTTTAGGAAAAGATGGCGCAACAATCTCAACTATAGAACATTTGATGTCCGCTGTTTACTCATACGGGATAGATAATTTAAGAATTTCTATCGACTCAGATGAGATACCTATTATGGACGGAAGCAGCATTAGTTTTTGTATGCTTTTGGATGAGGCTGGCATAAAGAAGCTTGCAAAAAACAAAAGATTAATAAAAATAAAAAAAGAGGTAGTGGTTAAAGAAGGGGAAAAATTTGCAAAATTAACTCCGGCAAATGATCTGAAATTTAGTTTCGAGATAAATTTTGACCATCCAATTATCGGCAGGCAAAAATATGAATTTGATTTTTCTAAAAAAGATTTTATAAACGAAATCGCAAGGGCAAGGACTTTTGGTTTTTTACATGAAGTGCAGTATCTAAGAAGTATAGGTTTGGCTCTTGGGGGAAGTTTGGATAATGCGATAGTTTTGGATGATAAAAAGATTTTAAATAGCGATGGATTGAGATTTGAAGATGAGTTTGTAAGACATAAAATCTTAGATGCCATAGGAGATATGTCTCTTCTTGGCTTTTTATTTATGGGAAAATACTCCTCATATGCCGGAAGCCATCATCTAAATCATAAACTAACTTTAGAGCTTTTTAAAGATAAAAGCAATTTTGAAATTGTCGAGATTCAAAACACTCAAGAAGAGGTTTTTGCTTTTGAGAAAGCATTTGCCTAAGATAGAGCTTATTATAATAGCCCTATCTTCTCCCATTAAAGTAGGATTGTATAAAGATGGGGTTTTATTTGAAGAGATTATAAGCAACGAAAAGACCAGCCAAGTCCTTCCTAAAATCTATAACGATTTAATAAAAAAATATAATATTACAAAAATAATCTTTGCAAAAGGTCCCGGCAGTTTTATGTCTATAAAACTGGTTTATATTTTTTTAAAAACCCTTCAAATTGTTTCAGATATTGAGGTTTTTGCAAGCGAAGGTTTTGCTTTTAGTAAAAACAGGCCCATAAAAGCAATGGGCAATCTCTATTTTGTAAAAGAAAATGGTAAAATCCTTTTGAAAAAAATAGAAAAAAAGGTTGAGAATATTTTTGAATTGCCAAAAAGGATCGATGATATTGAGTATGATGAAAATATTGAACCATTATATATTTTACCGGCTGTTTAAGGATAAGTTTTGATAATAAGTGTTCCAGCTACAAGTGCAAATATGGGTCCGGGTTTTGACTGCTTGGGGATAGCTTTAGATTTAAGAAACGAAGTGCATATAAAAAAATCAAACTTTTTTAGCGTTTCAATAAAAGGCGAAGGCGCTAAAAATTTCAAATTAAAGGGAAATAACCTTTTTATTAGGATATTTAATGAATTTTATAAAAATCTTGTTGATAATAAAAGAGTAAAATTTAGATTTACGTTTTATAATAATATTCCATTATCAAGAGGTCTTGGAAGTAGTTCAGCAGTAATTGTTAGCGCTATAGGAGCGGCTTACGAAGCGGCGGGCATAGCGATATCTAAAAGGAAAATTTTAGATCTTGCTTTGATGTATGAGCATCATCCAGACAATATCACCCCGGCGGTCATGGGAGGATTTAACGTAGCGGTAGTTGAAAAAAATAGAGTATTTAGTATTAAAAAAGAGATTCCAAAAGGATTAAAATCTGTGGTTGTAATTCCTAATAAGCCTATATCTACTGCACACTCAAGAACAAAACTTCCAAAACTCTATAGCAAAGATGATGCTATTTTTAATCTTTCTCACTCTTCTCTTTTGACGGCTGCGATTTTTAATGAGGATTGGGAGATGTTAAAAATAGCTGCAAAAGATAAATTTCATCAAGATATTAGAATGAAAGCTATGCCGATACTTTTTGAGGTTCAAAAGTGCGCATTAGAAAACGGAGCCCTTATGAGCACCCTTTCTGGAAGTGGATCAACCTTTTTTAATATGGTTTACGAAGATGACGCAAATAGGCTAAAAAAGGTATTGGAAGAGAAATTTCCTCAGTTTGAAATAAAAATATTGGATTTTGACAATGAGGGATTGACGATAAAATAAATAAAATATTTTGGTAAATTGCAACTTTTTGGTATAATTAGCCCCAATGAGCGAACCAGTTAGAATGTGCATAAATTGCAAAAAACGCTTTTTGCAAAAAGATCTTTTAAGACTTCAGTGTGTGAATAAAAAAATCACAAAACATAGCGGTTATGGAAGAAGTTTTTATATATGCAAAGAGTGTTTAAACGATAAAAATTTGGCAAAAAATCTGGCAAAAATATGTAAATGCGATCCGACACTCGCTTTGAAAATGTTAAAGGAGATTATTGATAATGGATAAAGTTAGAATCCATGAGATTGCAAATGAGCTTGGCTTAAAAAGTAAAGAAGTTGTTGAGAGGGCAAAAGAGATAGGCTTAAATGTTAAAGCACCCTCAAGCGGCGTTAGTTTGGAAGATGCAGAAAAGCTTATGGAATATATAATGAGCGGCGTTGCTCCAAAAAAAGAGGAAAAAAAGCCTGCGCCTAAAAAAGAGGAAAAACCTAAAAAAGAGGAAATTAAAAAAGAAGAGATAAAAGAGGTTAAAAAAGAGGAAAAGAAAAAGGCTCCAAAAGAGGAAAAACCTAAAGTAGCAAAAGAGGAAAAAGAGACGTTAGCAACGGCTTCTGTTAAAAAAAGAAGAGGCTTAGTGATAGTAAAAAAGAAAAAGACAATAGAAGCTGAAGAAAAGGCAAAAGTTGAAGCTAAAGTTGAAGCTGCAAAAACAGAAGAGAAAAAAGAGGAAAAAGAGCTAGAGATACCAAAAAGAAAACCAAAAAAAGCTAAAAAAGCTCCAGCGGCTCCAAAAAAAGAGAGCGGTAAAAAGATAGAGATTTTATCAGATAGGGATTTGAGCAATATAAGCGTAGAACTTGAAGAAGAAGAGGTTGTTCTTCCGGATTTTAGCGAAGAGTTGCAAAAGGTTGAAGCCCAAGAGAGAAAAAAAGAGATCGATGAGAAAAAGATAAAAGTTTCAAGAAAAAGTTTTACTCTTGAAACCAGAAGCTTAAGTAGAGGAAAAAAGAAAAAGAAAAAGAAAAAAGAGGTAAAAGAGGCAGCGGAGATAAAAGAGATCACAATACCTGAAAATATAAGAGTATATGAGTTTGCTGACAAAATTAATAAAAGTGTCGGTGAAGTAATAAAAGTTCTTTTTAATCTTGGTATGATGGTAACAAAAAACGACTTTTTAGATAAGGATACATTAGAGATTTTAGGTGAAGAGTTTGGACTTGATATTAAAACAAAAAATATCGAAGAAGAGATAGATTATGTTAAAGCCTATGATGCGATAGAAGATGATTATTTAGAAGAAAGACCACCGGTAATTACCGTGATGGGGCATGTGGATCATGGTAAAACCTCTTTACTTGATAGAATAAGAAAAACAAAAGTTGTAGAAAAAGAAGCGGGAGGAATTACGCAGCATATCGGCGCTTATATGGTTGTAAAAGATGGCAAAAAAATAACTTTTATAGATACTCCCGGTCACGAAGCATTTACCGAAATGAGAGCTAGAGGCGCTCAAGTAACAGATATCGCCATAATCGTAGTAGCTGCAGATGATGGTGTAAAACCTCAAACCGTTGAAGCTATAAACCACGCAAAAAGCGCAGATGTTCCTATGATAGTAGCTATAAACAAGATAGACAAACCTGATGCAAATCCAGATCTTGTTAAATCCCAACTTTCCGAACTTGGAATCGCACCCGTTGACTGGGGTGGAGAGTATGAGTTTGTTGAAGTTAGCGCATTAACGGG
>NZ_CEXZHP010000134.1:0-4265 GCF_982775275.1 Nitrosophilus sp. | reverse complement strand
AAAGCAGTTTGCTTTCTAAAACCCTACGGGTTTTGCCCTCGCTCACTTTCTCACTTTCTCACTTTTTAACTTTCTCACTATCCAACCACTCAACCATTTTAACTTTTCTAACCAATATCCAACTCCCATTTGCCTATTATACTTGGTTTTTGTAAAGCAATATGCAGCTCATCCAAAAATCTATCTCTGCTTATTTCAACGGCACCCATTTTTTTTAGATGCTCGCTTGGAACCTGACAATCTATAAAATCAAATCCAAACTTTTTGGATATTTCACAAAGCTTAACAAGAGCCACCTTGCTAGCATTACTAACTTTGCTAAACATAGATTCGCCAAAAAAAGCAGCCCCAAGGCTCAATCCATAAAGTCCACCTACCAAAATATCGTCTTTATAGACTTCTATAGAGTGTGCAAAGCCCATATTATGAAGTTTTGTATAAACCTCAACAATTTCAGGAAGTATCCAGGTTCCCTCTTGATTTTTTCTTTTTATCTCTTTACAATTTTTTATAACTTCCAAAAAGTTTGAATCGATTTTTATTTCAAAAATCTCTTTTTTTATAACTTTTTTTAAACTTTTGGATATTTTTATATCTGAAGGATAAAGAACGAGTCTAGGATCTGGAGACCACCAAAGTATAGGATCGCCCTCGTTATACCAAGGAAAAATCCCTTTTTTATAGGCACTTAAGATTCTGTTTGGATCAAGATCTCCTCCAAAGGCCACAAGACCTTCTTTGGAGGAGTATCTAGGATCTGGAAAGATATGGGAGTATCTATCAATTTTTGGGACTAATATCTCTTTCATTTTATATTAAATATCAATTTATCTTTTTTATAGTCGACACTTACTTCACCGCCATTTTTTAATTTTCCAAAAAGTATCTCGTTTGTTAACGGAGTTTTAATCTCTTCGCTTATTACCCTAGCTAACGGTCTAGCTCCCAACTCTTGGCTATAACCTTTTTGTGCTAGATATTTTTTGCCCTATTTGTGAGTTTTATCGTAATATTTTTTGATGAGAGTTGAGCATTTAACTCGTTAATAAACTTATCCACTATACCCTCAACAATATCCATACTCAAAGGCTTAAATCTAATTATAGCATCAAGTCTATTTCTAAATTCAGGCGTAAAAAACTGCTTTAGGGCTTCGTCAAATTTGCTTATAGACTCTTTTTTAAAACCCATAACATTTGCTTCACTTGCACCAACGTTTGATGTCATTATCAAAATAACATGTTTAAAATCGGCTACGTTACCGTAATTGTCGGTTAAGGTAGCATTATCCATAACCTGTAAAAGAATATTTATAAGATCTGGATGGGCTTTTTCTATCTCGTCAAGCAACAATACCGTATAAGGATGTTTTCTAATTGTCTCAGTCAACAAACCTCCCTCTTCATATCCTACATATCCAGGAGGTGCGCCAATTAATCTTGATACCGCATGTTTTTCCATATATTCGCTCATATCAAATCTTTCAAAATGAACACCCAACGTTTTTGCCAACTCTTTAGCCAATTCTGTTTTACCAACCCCAGTTGGACCCACAAACAAAAATGATCCTATAGGTTTATCTGGAGGGTTTAATCCAGCTCTACTTCTTTTAATGGCCATAGATATCTGCTCGATAGCCTCTTTTTGCCCAAGAACGCCTTTTTCGAGCCTTGATTCTAAATCTTTTAATATCTCTATATCATCTTGTGTTACTCTCTGAGGAGGAAGATTTAGCATTTTTGATATAACATCTTCTATATCGTTTGAGGTAACCACGCTTCTTTTTCTCTTTCTCAAATGAAAGCTAGCTCCTACCTCATCTATCAAATCTATCGCTTTATCCGGTAATTGTCTATCGTTGATATATTTATCAGAAAGCTCTACAGCGCTTTTTAGAGCACTTATAGTATATTTGACTTTATGATGTTTTTCATATTTATCTTTTAAACCTTTTAATATTTTAAAACTTGTCTCAAGATCAGGCTCTTTTACATCAACTTTTGCAAATCTTCTGCTAAGTGCTCTATCTTTTTCTAAAAAATTTCTAAATTCAGAATATGTGGTAGCGCCTATGCATTTTATAGCTCCGCTTGCAAGAGCCGGCTTTAACAGGTTTGAAGCATCCATACTTCCGCCTTGCGTAGCTCCGGCACCCACTAGCGTATGAATCTCATCTATAAACACGATTGCGTTTTTTTTCTGTTTTAGCTCTTCTAAAACGCCTTTTAATCTTTTCTCAAAATCCCCTCTATATTTTGTTCCAGCAAGGAGTGAGCCCATATCCAAAGAGTAAAGTGTTGCTCCTTCTAAGACATCTGGGATCTCTTTGTTTGCAATTTTTAATGCAATTCCTTCGGCAATCGCCGTTTTACCAACACCTGGCTCACCCACCAATAAAGGATTGTTTTTTTTGCGCCTACAAAGGATTTGAATTACCCTCTCAATCTCTTTATCTCTGCCAATAACCGGATCTATTTTTCCTTTTTTTGCCTCTTTTACGAGATTTAGAGTAAATTTTCCAAGATAGGTCTCTTTCTCCTCTTCATCCTCTTTTTCTTCTGAAGAGATCTCAATTTCGGGATGAGATATCGCTTCTAATATATCAACTTTTTTAATTCCTTGCTCTTTAAGCAGATATACGCTATATGAATGTTCCTCATCAAAAAGCGCCGCAAGCAGATCTCCAACTGTTGCCTCTTTTTTCTCGGCACTTTGAATATGTCTTATCATATTTTCAATTACCCTTGATAGCGCAACCGTTTCAAAGGGTTCCCTTACAACGTCTGCAGGCAGAGGTTTTAAAGTATTTTTTAGATGCTGTTCTAACTTTTGTTTTAAAAGCTCAATATCTGCGCCTATTGTTTTTAAAATTCTCTGTCCCTCTTTATTTGATAAAAGTGCTAAAAATATATGTTCAACAGTTAAATATTCATGTCTGTTTTGTTTAGCCAATCTAACGGCCTCTTTAAAAATCGTATTTAATTCATTGCTTATCATCATAATTCCTCCATTATCGCCTTTAGCGGAAAATCGTTTGCACGGGCTCGTCTATGAACCTCATCGATCTTAGTTTCTGCTATTTCATACGTATATACTCCGCAAAGTCCTTTTCCGTTTTTATGAACTAAAAGCATTATTTGAACCGCTTCTTCATAACTTTTATGAAAAATATCGCATAAAATCTCTACTACAAAATCCATAGTAGTATAATCATCATTTAATAAAAACACTTTATATAATTTTGGCTCTTTTGTTTTTGTTATCTCTTTTGTCTCTATATCTTTTTTAACAGCCAATTTAAACCTCTTTTTAGTGTTTATGTAAATAAACCTATTTACTGCTAACTATTATAATAGCATACTTTTTTCTCTTTTGCCACTAAATTTTTTGTTACAATTATTAACAAATTTTAAAAAAGGCAAAATATGAGCAAAAGAGTTTTTATAACGGCTACAAACACCGGCATCGGCAAAACTTACACAACATTGTCTCTTCTAGAAGAGTGTAAAAGTTTGGGCATAAAAGCCGGAGTTTTTAAGCCTATTGAGACGGGGGTAGCCAGCAGTCCCGAAGATGGTACCAAACTTTTTAAAAAATGTCAAGAGTTTAATGAAAATTTTAGGAAATTTATGGTAGAGGATATTGTTCCTTATAGATTTGAGCTTCCTGCAGCCCCGTATGTAGCAAAAAAAGAGAAAAAAATAGATATTAACTTCCTCAAAAATAAGATAAAAATTTTAGAAAAAGAGTGCGATATCCTTTTTATTGAAGGGGCCGGAGGTTTAATGGTCCCTATAGAAAAAGATCTATTTATGATAGATCTAATAAATATCTTTGATGCAAAAGCTTTGCTTGTTACTCCAAGTAGACTCGGAGCAATAAATGATACACTATTATCTATTATGGCATTATCTAATAAAAATATAAAATTTCAATGGTGTGTTAATCTTTATGAAGATAAAGATAGTTTTTTTGAAATTACCTATCCTTTTTATAAAGACTATTTTGATGAAATATTTATTTTACAAAATGATAGAAAAAAGATATTGCAAAAGTTAGGTAATAAAAATTGAGAATTGGGAAATGGGAATTTGGAATTTGGAATTGGTAACTTTCATTTCTACTTTCTAACTTTCTCACTCTCTAACTACTCAACCATTTTAACTATTTTAACTTTTAAAACTAAACAAAACCACAAATCCTCGCTCGTTTTACTCGCTTGATTTGCTTCAAGGTAAACCAGCCGTTCGTATGCTCGTCACTAA
>NZ_CEXZHP010000133.1:0-4274 GCF_982775275.1 Nitrosophilus sp. | reverse complement strand
TTACCCCCTTACCTCCTCCCTCAAATACTCCTCTATCAGTTCTTCATCACATTTTGGACAATATTCATGTTCTCCGCTTATATATCCATGCTTTGGACATACGCTAAAAAGCGGAGTTACGGTAATATATGGAAGTTTATAATTTTCTATAACCGCTTTTACAAGTTTTCTCGCCGCCTCAGGGCTACTTACTTTTTCGCTCATATAAAGATGAAGCACCGTTCCTCCGGTATATTTGCATTGTAGCTCATCTTGTAAATCAAGGGCTTCAAAAGGATCATCGGTATATCCGACCGGAATTTGCGAAGAGTTTGTATAATAGATATTTTCCCCAAATCCAGCCTGAATAATATCTGGATATCTTTTTTTGTCCTCCTTAGCAAACCTATAGGTTGTTCCTTCCGCAGGCGTTGCCTCTAAATTGTAAAGATTTCCGGTCTCTTCTTGATACTCTTTTAATCTCTCCCTCATAAAATCGAGTATCTCCAAAGCAAACTCTATCCCTTTTTCATCTGTTATATCATACTCATCATTTGTAAAATTTCTTATCATCTCATTCATTCCGTTTACGCCGATTGTAGAAAAATGGTTGTTAAAATTTGGAAGATACCTTTTTGTATACGGATAGAGTCCTCTCTCAAACATCTCGTTTATAAAAACTCTTTTTTTCTCTAAAGTTGATTTTGCTATATCCATAAGTTTTTTTAACTCTTTATACAAAGAGTCTTTATCCCCCTTAAATCTATATCCAAGTCTTGCCATATTTATAGTAACGACTCCTATACTTCCAGTCATCTCCGCACTTCCAAAAAGCCCGTTGCCTCGCTTTAAAAGCTCTCTTAAATCAAGCTGCAACCTACAACACATACTTCTTACTGCATTTGGTTTATAACTGTCTGGATTTTCTTTTTTTTCTCCCGTTATTGGATCGATAATATATTGGCTTCCAATAAAGTTTTGAAAATAGCTGCTTCCTATTTTTGCCGTATTTTCAAACAATATATCTGTATTTTCCCCATACCAATCAAAATCTTCGGTGATATTTACCGTAGGGATCGGAAAAGTAAAAGGTTGTCCAGATCTATCCCCTTCAGTCATAACTTCATAAAAGGCTCTATTTATGATATTCATCTCTTTTTGAAAATGTTTATATGTTAATGAAGTTAGATTTTCTACGCCTCTTTCTTTTGCTTTTTTTAAAAGTTTTTCATCATTTTTTACATCTTCAAAAAGATGTCTATCTTTTTTTGTAGGAATCTGATCTTTTAAATCATCTGGAACCGTCCAATCGATAGTTATGTTTGTAAAAGGCGACTGTCCCCAGCGTGCCGGAACGTTTAGATTGTATACAAAGCTTCTAATAGCCTCCTTAACCTCTTCATAACTTAGATCATCTTTAAAAACGTATGGAGCAAGATATGTATCAAAAGAGCTAAAAGCCTGAGCCCCAGCCCATTCGCTTTGAAGTATTCCCAAAAAATTCGCCATCTGACCAAGAGCTGTTCTAAAATGGTTTGGAGGTTTACTCTCCACTCTTCCTCTAACCCCGTTAAATCCTTCATTTAACAAAACTCTTAAACTCCATCCAGCACAATATCCTGTTAAACAGTCAAGGTCATGTATATGAATATCCCCGTTTCTATGGGCATAGCCTTCCTCTTTTGAGTAGACTTTGTCAAGCCAAAAATTTGCTATTACTTTTCCCGCAAGGTTATTTACAAGTCCCGCGTTTGAATAGCCAGTATTTGCGTTTGCGTTGATTCTCCAGTCGCTTCCGTTTATATACTCTTCAACGCTTTGTGTAGAGTTGATAAAAGTTGTGTCTTCATTTAATCCTAAAATATGTTCTCTTTGAATTTTGTGCAAAAATCTATATGTTATAAAAGATTTCATAACATCAAAATATCCCGCTCTATAAAGCTCATATTCGATAATATCTTGAATCTCTTCTACGGCTTTTACCGCAGAAAAAGATATTCTAATCAAAACAGATTCAAAAACTCTTTTGTCATATTTAACAAGCACACTATCAAAAGCTGCCTTTATCGCATCTTCTATTTTATACGCTCTAAACTCTTCTGTTGAGCCGTCTCTTTTTATTATAATCTTTGGAAGGGGTAGTTCCATTTTCGCTCCTTTGCTTTTATATAAAAATTTTAGCTAATTAGTATAATTTTTATGTGACAATTAAAAAAATATTTTAAAAGTATTAAAATGAAAAAATTTTTGGTTTTAGGTCTCATAATATCTTATATTTTTGGCGCAACATATGTTATCGATTTTAAAGGCAACAAAACTTTTGATAAAGAAAGACTTTATAAAGAGCTTGGTTTTGAAAAGTCTTTTTGGCAGATAATCGCATTTAAAAAATTAAAACCAAAGGTTGAGGAAAAACTTCTACCTTCTTTAAAGGAGGAGCTTGAACTCTTTTATAAACAGGAAGGTTTTTATAAATCAAAAATAGAACTTAAAAAAATTGGCAAAAAAGCGGTTTTTGAGATAAAAGAAAACAATCCCATCATAGTTAAAAAAATCGAAATCACCTCCGATTTTGACATTGAAAAATATATATATTTAAAAGAAAATGATAGATTTAGCGCTTCTTTATTTATAAAATCAAAAGAAGATATCAAAAACGCCCTTTTAAAAAAGGGATATTGTAGTTACGAATTTAATCCAAAAGCCTATATTTTTATAGAAAAAGAGGAAGCCTATTTGGTTTATTTTTTGGAAAAAGGCAAAATCTGTAAAATAAAAGATATAAAAATTTTTTCAAACAAAACTATTAAAGATGATGTAATTCTTTCTCACATATATCTTAATAAAAATGATAATTTTTCCCTACAAAAAATCGAAGCAAGCTATAGAAGACTTTATGCTTTGGAGTATTTTAATAGTGTAAGATTTGATTATAGTAAAAAGATAGATAATAAAATTTTATTGGATATTTACGTTAAAGAGAGAAAAAAGAAAAATATCTATAAAGCCGCAATAGGATATGAAAGTTTAAACGGATTTCATACAAACTTTTCTTGGAAAAATATAAATATCCATCAAAAACAGGTAAAATTTGATATCTTTTATTCAAAAAATAAAAAAGAAGCCTCCATAGAGCTTTTTATACCTACGATTAAAATTTTATCAAAAAGTTACGATTTGACTGCCGATTTATCGTATAAAAAGGAGATCTTTGAAAATTTTTCCCAAAAAGAGACAAAATTGGGTGCAAATTTTATAAATGATCTTTATAATATCTCATATAGTATAGGATTTTTTCTGGAAAATTCAAAAATTTACGATACAAAAGATTGTTATAAAGAGGAAAAATTCTTATCTTTTTACCCACTATTTAAATTTATTCTTGATCAAAGAGATAATAAATTATCCCCTAAAAAAGGTTTTTTTATAAAAAGTCTCGTTGAAGGGAGTATAAAAGCTTTATCAAAAGCCTCCTATGTAAAAAATCTAAATGAGGTAGGATTTTATTTAAGTTTTAACGATTTAATTATATTTTTAAAAGGAAAAATCGGCTTTATAGATGTAGAAAAAGGGGATATACCTCCATCAAAGCTTTTTTTTGCCGGTGGGATAAACTCAAATAGAGCTTACTCTTACAATAAACTTCTAATTACAAAAAACGGCTGTAAATATGGTGCAAATTCTATACTTGAAACTACTGTTGAATTATCCTATCCAATATATAAAAATATAAAAGGAGCAATTTTTTGGGATAGAACGGTTTTGTCTCAAAAAAAACTAAACTTTTTCCAAAAACCTACAAATGGTATCGGGATCGGAATAAGATATCCTTCTATTATAGGAGATATAAAATTTGATATTGGTTTTGATACAAAAAATTTTAGTCAAAACGCTTTTCATCTGAGCATAGGAGCAGCATTTTGAGAATTTTGCTTTTGATAATAGAAGTTATTTTATTGACTTTTTTAGCCTTTTTTATTCAAGAAGCAAGATATAAAATAGTAGAAAACTTTATACAATTTGAATTAAAAAGATATGATATAAGCTCTTTAATAAAATGGAAAAAAATTGATAGATTTTTATTTGAAAAAATATATATAAAAGATAAAAAGATTGCCGATGAAGTAATGATAGATTTTGATTATAGATATTTTGCTTTATTAAAAATCGGATTTAAAAATATAGTCATAAAAAATGTAGATCTAAATAGCTTAAATAAACTAAAAAGATCAAAAAACAGTAGCTCTTTTTTTATACCCATATATATAAAAAATTTTAAAATCAACGGACTTTAC
>NZ_CEXZHP010000132.1:2796-4275 GCF_982775275.1 Nitrosophilus sp. | reverse complement strand
CATGTTACCAAAATGAGCGGTTGGGATAGCAACCAAGACGCCAAAAAGTTCAAACCGATGTCGGATGCTGCTATGAACGACGCTGGAGCTGATCTTAGCACGGTTGCTCCAGATGAAGGAGTTACGGTTGGCGCTATTGTGTATGAAGGGTTTGAAAATATCACTTTGCAGGCTTGGGACTATTATGCTCACGAAGTGTTAAACGCCCTATATCTTCAGGCCGATTTTAGTTGGAAATGTCTTTTGAGCGATAGTTTGGATATGAGCGCCTCTATCCAATACTACACTCAAGATGACAAAGGAAAAGTATCGGATGCCGGGATAACTATAGATTATTATGTATGGGGGGCAATGATTAGCGCTTCTCACACATCTGGTTTTGGAATGACTTTGGCTTACGATAAAGTTAGCGATGATGAAAGCATTCATACTTTCGGTGCTTGGGGAGGATATCCTGAGTTTGCGGTAGCAGATGAGACATGGTATAACTCTTTTGAGAACATGAGAGATGCAAGCAGTTATAAGATAGCTTTGGATTATGACTTTTCAAAGGCAAATATCGAAGGTTTAAGCGCAACTCTTGCTTATGTGGAGTTTGATCTTGAAGATAAATATAACGGCAACGAAAATAAAGATACTAAAGTTATAGATATCATAGTAGGGTATGATGCGCCTGCTATAAAAAATCTATCTTTTTTAGCTACATATGAAAATGTTGATTCTAAAGATAATGATTTGGATAAAGATATATTTAAGGTAGCCGCAAGCTACTCTTTCTAAAAAAAGCCTTTTTACGCCATAGGGGAAAAAAAGTCCCCTATAGCGAAGGTTTTTTATATAAACGACTCGTTTTAATCTTTTCTTAAAAGAAAAACTATACTTACTATTTTCTACAAATATTTGATTTTGTTAAAAAAATCATAAAAAAATTAACTATTTATAAAATATTTTTAAGAATTAAATGTTATAATTCTCGTTGTTATCCCAAAAAAATGGAAACTTATCATATAAAAGGAGTAAGAATGAAGTTGACTAAACTAAGTTTAGCGGCAATTATGGCGTTAGGATTTACAAGCGCTGCTATGGCGGACGTTGATGTGCAGTTTGGCGGACAAGCGGTACTTTATTATCAAACTATTGAAACAGACAATACAAACCAAGATCTTTTTGATAAGGCAAATTCAAGAGGAAACGTTGGTTTGCAAATTAGTTCCAAAGCTGATCTTGGAAACGATTTTCAAGCGGGACTTACTGCAAATATCATAGGAACAATGGGACTTGAAGGAAACCTTGTTAGCGGTGTAATGCAAAGAGCTAATGATGCAACTGTAGAAGTTACTCATGATGCAGGCGGTGACCCTGTTGTTAATCAACTTGGAGATTTGGGAGGATACTGGATCCCTGAAGCATATATCGCAAAAACCATCGGAAACACTACTTTAAAACTTGGTAGACAATATCTAAATACTCCGCTTGCAT
>NZ_CEXZHP010000132.1:0-2696 GCF_982775275.1 Nitrosophilus sp. | reverse complement strand
ATCGGAAACACTACTTTAAAACTTGGTAGACAATATCTAAATACTCCGCTTGCATTCAGCGAAGGTTGGAACGTTTTCAAAAACAGCTTTGAGGCAGCTGTTTTAGTAAACAAAGACCTTCCGGACACAACTGTTGTTCTTGCTATGGTTAACAAAGCAAACGGGAATGGTTTAGGTGCAGAGATGAGCACTTTTAGTGCGATTAATGCGGACGCGCTAGATGCAGATGGATCTGTTTATGCATTGGGTATCATTAATAATAGCATAGAAAACTTAAATCTTGATATTTGGGGATACAATCTTACAAGTACAGCGACTGCAGTTTGGGCGGATGCAAGTTATAAACTTGATGCAGGTGAACTTCCGGTTACTATAGCGTTACAAGGTGCAAATATTGACCCTGACGCAACTGGAACTGATGATACAAGTATGTTTGGCGCAAAAATAGGAACTACTATAGAAGGTTGGAAAGCAAGTGTTGCATATAATGATGTAAGTGATGGAACTTTAAGTGTTCAAAATGTAGGAACTGGAGTAAAAACTAAACTTTTTGTTCAACAAATACTAAATCAAGGTTCAATTGCATTGGACGCTGAAACTACTCAACTAAAAGTCGTAACTCCATCGTTTAACGGAGTTAAATTAATCGCTCAATACGCGATGACAGATGATACTTCAGCAGCTGAAAATGATCTTGATGAATTAGATCTAATATTGAAAACAAAAGTTCTTGGAACAAATCTATTGCTTGCTTATGTTAATAGAGATTATGATAAATCAAACGACAGCGATCTTGTAAGGGTTGTTGCAAGATATAAATTCTAATCTTGTGTAAAAGTTAAAATAGTTTAGTAGTTGAGTGGATCATCCACTCAACTGCTATCTTTATCTCACTTTTTTCTCACATCTATTTACTCCACTTTTATAAACAATATGATAAAATCTCAAAAATTTTACTTCAAAGGATAGTTATGTTTAAAAAAGTTGTATTGTCTATAGGGTTTGTGGCACTTTTGTCTGCTGCTCAGATAGTAGTGCTGCCAAACGGAAAAACCGCCATCATAAAGCCGGACGGCACTTGGGAAGAGGTGACTTTGGCAAAGATGGGGGATAAAACCATAGCATTGAAAAAAGATGGAACTTGGGTAGAAGTTACCGGACAGCTAAAAACACTAAAACCCGCCGCTCAAAGCGAAACAATAGGGGTTGAAGGGGGAAATACCCAGTTTGTAAAACCGCAAAAAAATGAACTTCCGCAATTTGCAAAATCTCTCATAGGCCACTGGTCCACAGATGATGGATCTTTGCAGTATATTTTTAACGAAGATTATACTATGAGCGTTATAAAAGATGGAAATAGAGAGGATATGGATTTTACAGTTGCCGGGTATGACCCTCAAAAAAGGATCATTCGCATAGGTCTTGGCAAAAGATTTAAGATCGGTCCGGCTTCTTTTGGGGGGATGATAATAAAACTAAGACTCTCAGAAGACGGCACAAAGCTTTATGATCTAACAAACTCTGTTGAAGAGATGAAAGAGATTAAACTAAAAAAGATAGATAAAACCTCAAACTCTTCAAAAATCGAAGAAAAAAATGAGAGTGAAGGTTTTTTTTCAAAAATGAAAAAAAAGGTTAAAAGCTGGGTTGAGTAGTCTATAAAGGAATATTTTGAAAAAAATAGTTCTCAAAAAGTTTTTATATATATTTTTGATGCTTTTTATTATATCTATCATATCCTTTTTGGCTATTCATATGGCTCCCAACAGCTTTTTTAGCGCCGGGGAGCTAAATCCAAACATTACAAAAGAGTCCTTGGAGCATCTAAAAAAGATATATGGACTTGATAAGCCTCTTTGGGAGCAGTATCTCTCATGGGTTATATCGATGATGCGCTTTGATTTTGGTGTATCTTTTGCCAGCGGAAAAAGCGTAACTTCGGAGATCTTAGATAGGATCGGCATAACCCTTGGGATAAATCTAACTTCAATGGTTATACTCTTTTTACTCTCTTTATATATGGGGATAAGGTCGGCTATAAAGCAAGATAGCTTTTTTGATAGAGCTATAAAGCAGTTTTCTTTGGTTAGCTTTTCTATGCCCTCATTTTATCTTGCATTGCTGCTTATTATAATATTTTCTGTTGAATTAAAGCTTTTTCCCATAGGAGGTTTGCACTCTTTGGAGCCAAAAGAGGGATTGTTTTATTTTTTGGATCTTGTTTGGCATCTGGTTCTTCCTATATTTGTGATTATATTTGTTGGTTTTGGATCTTTTGCGATGTATATAAGATCTTTGACTCTTGAGATATTAAAAAGCGACTATATATTTTTCGCTAAGGCAAGAGGCGCGGATGAAAAAACGATAATCAAAAAATTTATCCTACCAAATCTCTCTCCGCCGCTTATTACGATACTTGGACTCTCTTTGCCTGGTCTTATAGGAGGCAGCGTGATACTCGAATCCATCTTTTCAATCAACGGAATGGGACTGCTTTTTTATCAAGCAGCTCTTGCGAGAGATTATCCCGTGATTATGGGGATACTTATAATTACGGCGTTTTTGACGCTTCTTGGAAACGTCTTAGCCGATATTATATTGTTAAAACTCAATCCTTTCTTTAAAAGGGGAGTTGGGTGATTAATAGTGAAAGAGTGAGAAAGTGAAAAAGTGAGAAAGTTAGAAAGTGAGCGAGG
>NZ_CEXZHP010000131.1:0-4323 GCF_982775275.1 Nitrosophilus sp. | reverse complement strand
AAAACTTTTTTTATTTATATCAAATATTGCATTTTTCATATTGGCTTTTGCAACCAATGAGTTTAAAATCATTTTGGAAGTAGCTATAGAGTTTTTGATCTTAGTTTTGCTGTTTAATTCAAAAGATATTTTTGCATCTGTGAGATTAAACTCTTTATATAAAACTTTAGGATAGGTTTTTCCATTTTTAACATCCAACAATATATCTCCAGCTAATTTTTTTATATTCAAACTTTTCATTTTTGCATTGACATCTATATTTGCTTGAGCATATATAGGTTGATTTAACATATATAAAAGTTTTTCCAATTTTGCATTTTTTATTTTTATATCAGCTGCATTAGGTTTAAAATCTTTTAATGTTATATAATAGTCCGTATCGCTATTTGCTACGTCGCTATTTCCAAGAATTTTTAAAAGCTTATCATTACCTATTATTTTGCCCTTTGTATTAAATTCACCCCTTATTTTCATATCTATTAAAGGAGAAATTTTTGATAAATCACCTATTTTTAAAATATAGTTTATATCAAAACTTTTATCAAAAAGATTATATTCGCCCTCCGCTTTTATAAAAGAGCTTTCATCTATTTTTATTTTTGCTTCTATTTTGGACGGGGTTAATAAAAAACTCTCAAGCACCACTTTATGCGGTAATTTCTCATTAATTTTTGATTCAATAAACGGCTTTAATAATGAGTTACCAACTGGAGTAAAAAGCAAAACAAACATCAAAATGGACAAAGTCACAAACGTTAATATAAAATAGATAGATATTTTTTTCATTTTTCTCTCCAAAAACAGTTTTTTTATTATAGCGACTTAAACGATAAAAAAGGTTTAAATCAACATATAAAAATCAATATCATTATATTTTAGTCATATTGACTAAACTTTTATAATATTTAAAGTTTATTTAAGCTATTTTCTAATAAAATTCTATCACTCAAAAACTAAGAGTGCTAAAGATTGATACAAACTATATAAAGGAGGATCAAATGAATTTTCAACCACTTGGTAACAGAGTATTAGTTGAAAGAGTTGAAGAACCTGCAAAAACACCTTCAGGGATTATTATTCCAGACAATGCAAAAGAAAAACCACTCGAAGGAAAAGTTATTGCAATAGGTCCAGAAGTTGAAGAGGAAGGACATATAAAAGTTGGCGATACTGTAGTATTTGCAAAATATTCAGGAACAGAGATCAACTTAGAGGGCAAAGAGTATTTGATACTTCAAACTGACGATATTTTAGGAATTTTAAAGTAATAAGGAGGGGCTGATGGCAGCAAAAGAGATTCATTTTAGTGATATTGCAAGAAACGAACTTTTTGAAGGTGTTAGAAAACTTGCTGATGCAGTAAAAGTTACTATGGGACCAAGAGGTAGAAATGTTTTGATCCAAAAAAGTTTTGGAGCTCCTAGCATTACAAAAGACGGTGTTAGTGTTGCAAAAGAGATTGAACTTCCAAATACTGTGGAAAATATGGGAGCTCAGCTTGTAAAAGAGGTTGCTAGCAAAACTGCTGACGAAGCGGGTGATGGAACAACAACAGCAACAGTTTTGGCATATAGTATTTTTAAAGAGGGACTTAGAAATATTACTGCCGGTGCAAATCCTATAGAAGTTAAAAGAGGTATGGATAAAGCTACCGAAGCAATCGTAGAAGAGCTTAAAAAAATCTCTAAAGAGGTAAAAGATAAAAAAGAGATAGCCCAAGTTGCTACGATTTCAGCAAACAACGACCCAAAAATAGGAGACCTAATCGCTGAAGCGATGGATAAAGTTGGAAAAGATGGCGTTATAACTGTTGAAGAAGGTAAATCTCTTCATGATGAACTTGACGTAGTAGAAGGTATGCAGTTTGACAGAGGGTATTTAAGCCCATATTTTGTAACAGATACTGAAAGTATGGAAGCGGTATTGGAAAATGCATATATCCTTTTATATGACAAAAAAATAAGCAATATGAAAGATCTACTTCCAATTTTAGAAAAAGTTGTTCAAACAGGTAATAAACCTCTATTGATAGTTGCTGAAGATGTTGAAGGGGAAGCTTTAGCTACTTTGGTTGTAAACAAATTAAGAGGAACGCTAAACGTATGTGCCGTAAAAGCTCCAGGTTTTGGAGATAGAAGAAAAGCTATGCTTCAAGATATAGCTATATTAACAGGCGGCCAAGTAATAAGTGAAGAGCTTGGTAGAACTCTTGAGGGTGCGACTTTAGAAGATCTTGGACAAGCTGATAGAATCGTAGTTGATAAAGAAAATACAACTATCGTTGGCGGAAAAGGCTCAAAAGACGCTGTTGAAGCAAGAATAAAAGAGATTAAAGCTCAAATAGAAGTTACAACAAGCGAATATGACAAAGAAAAACTTCAAGAGAGACTTGCAAAACTAAGCGGCGGTGTTGCAGTTATAAAAGTTGGTGCTGCCACAGAAACTGAGATGAAAGAGAAAAAAGACAGAGTTGATGACGCTCTAAGCGCTACAAAAGCCGCTGTTGAAGAAGGTATCGTTATAGGTGGAGGAACTGCGCTTATTAGAGCCGCAAACAAAGTAACTCTTGATTTAGAAGGTGATGAAAAAATAGGGGCCGAAATTATACTTAGAGCTATAAAATCACCTCTAAAACAGATAGCTGAAAACGCTGGATTTGATCCTGGTGTAGTTGCTAACAATGTAGAAAATGCCGACAATGAAAATATAGGTTTCAACGCTGCAACAGGTGAGTATGTAGATATGTTTGAAGCTGGTATAGTTGACCCTGCAAAAGTTGAGAGAGTTGCACTACAAAACGCAGTTTCAGTTGCGAGCTTGCTTCTAACAACTGAAGCAACAGTAAGTGAGATAAAAGAAGAAAAACCGGCAGCTCCAGCAATGCCTGATATGGGAGGTGGTATGGGAGGAATGGGCTTCTAAGCCTATTCTCCTAACACCTTTTTCCTAATTTTTGGATTGGTTAGATTTTCTCCTCTATACATCATCACTAAAAAAGTATCAAAATCAACAGCTCCTTCAACCTTTTTTTCATAAACTCCAAATCCATAATTCATAGGTGTTTGAATACCCAGTTTATACCAAGCTTTTCTAGCATCAATATATCTTTTAGTATCATCAGTATAAACCCAAAGCTTTATATCTTTTTTATTTTCCTGTTTTTTAAACCACAAGGCCATACATCCAGGATCATCAAAAAAATAGGTTCTACCGTTTGGTAGCACTGCTTGAGCAGAGTGCTCTTTACTTTCAATCTGCATTGTGCATTCAACGCATTGAACTTCGCCCTTTTTAAATTCCAAAGGTTTTTTTTCTATGTTTCCTTCTTTGTAAACCCCAATTTTTTCACAACCGCTAAAAAAAAGTGTTGCTATAAAAAATAGTGCCAATACTCTTTTCAATTTAAACTCCTTAAATTAAAAAAGCCATACTCCGTTTTTAAAATAGTATCCTACTACATAATAGGTTAAAATAGCAACAAATAATAGATTATAAATAATTGATTTATAAAAATATGGCGGCTCTTTTTTTATGACTAATTTCTCAAATCCTATCGCAAATGCATAAAATGTTCCTAAAAACAAAAAAGCGTATATAAAATATCCTATATAATAATACTCTTTTTGCAAGAAACAAAAGGGGCATTTGTGGGTTGGCAACTCATAAATATATGGACTAAAAAATATTATAATAGATAATATCGAGTCTATTAAAAATAGAATATTTAAAATAAAAAATAGATAGGCTTTTTTCAAAAAGCCGGCTATTAAAATAGTTATAAAAAGAAGATAAAACAGCCCTACTATCAACTCTCTTGGAATTTGCAAAACCAAGCTTAAAGGAGATGTTTTTACGGGATTAAAAAGCACGCCGCAACAGCTAACAATTTTTGAAACATCTATCCCGTTAAAATATAAAAACTCTAAACCGCTCTCAATACTTAGCAATAAAAATAAAAAGATAAACATTTTAAATTTTGTTTTTACAAAGGCATAATCTTTCCTTTTTAGATCCTCGCTGTTTAGAACTAACCACAATCCAAAAAGATAAATATTTAAAATCTTTATAGCCAAAAGCCAAACTCCATACTCGTTAGCAGTAACAACTCCCGCTGCGCACATTGCTCCTGGGATGATATTTGATAGTTTATCAAGGGTAAATATAAAATAAAAAAGTAGAGGGATTTTTAAAAAAAAAGCAAATTTTATTATCGTAGAAGCCAAATATGCTCTTTTTTGAAGAGAATATTGAAGCGGAGTATCTAAATCGACATTAAAATATTTTACAATCTCTATTGCAGAACTGACCAGATATTTTGAAGAA
>NZ_CEXZHP010000130.1:0-4356 GCF_982775275.1 Nitrosophilus sp. | reverse complement strand
GCGACAAAAAGGAAAAAGAAGATTTCGGCTATCTCTAAAATCAGCTTTTCCATCTCATGATGCAAAGGATCGGGATCAAGACCGTTTATACTAAAATAGATCCCAATTATCATAAACATCAATGTCCCTATCAATAAAGCGGGCTTTGCCTTGTTCATATGAAACTTCTCTTCGGCCGCTATAAAGTAGTAACCGACGATAAAAATTATAAAAGAGAGATATCCAACCCAGCTGTGAGTGAAATCAAGTCCATGCATACCAATCCTTTTATTTTGATTTAGTTTTCTATATAGTGCGCCCCGATCGATTCTTTTCTATTTAAGGCGGCTTTTACTATCTCTTTTGCAGTTAGAACTCTTAGTTTTAAAAATCTGCCGATATCTTTTTTTTCGATATCTTCTATAATATCGGCGGCTTCTTGCAAATCTTTAATGTTTCTAATAATTCCAACTTTATCCCACATGGTTTTTCTAAGAAGGTTTTTCATCTTTTTATCTATATTTTTTACCAAAAGTGTTTGATTTATTAGAAATTTTTTCTCTTTAAAATCTATCTCTTGCAATAAAGAGTCCTCAACGGCTCTTTTTGAAAAAACAAGACCCTCTAGCAAAGAGTTGCTTGCAAGCCTGTTTGCTCCATGAACTCCGCTACAGGCAACCTCTCCTATGGCATAAAGGTTTTTAAAACCTTTCACTTTTGAATAATAATCAACTTCAATCCCTCCCATCATAAAATGAAAAGCCGGAGAAATTGGCACTTTTTCTTTTGGTACATCAAATCCAAGCTCTTGAAAATTTTTATAAATAGTTGGAAACCTGTGTCTAAAAAAGCTTTCTTCAAAATTTTCAAAAGATAAAAATACCTGGTGCCCCATCTGTTTATATTTATAAATGGCTCTACTTACTATATCTCTTGGAGCAAGCTCTCCACGTGGGTCAAAATCGAATAAAAATCTTTTTCCCTTCTCATCAACAACCGTTGCTCCCTCGCCTCTTAAGGCTTCTGTAAGCAGTAGTTTTCTAGCCTTTTTGCTTTTTATAAAAACCGTAGGATGAAATTGAGTAAACTCCATATCCTTTAATCTTATGCCTTTTTCCAAAGCGATTCCGTGAATATCGGCACTTATCGTTTTGGCGTTCGTGTGATATTCATATAAAGAACCTATACCTCCGCTACTTAATATAACGTTTTTTGCGTAGATATTTTGAAGGGTTCCTTTATATCTAACACTTACTCCATAGACCAGATCGTTTTCGCATAAAATATCTGTTACTACCGCTCCTTCTAAAACCTTATGAGAAACGCTTTTCATTAAAAAAATATGAAGCCTTCTTCCGGTAGCGTCTCCGCCGGCGTGCAAAATCCTTGGGGTAGAATGGGCGGCCTCTTTCGTAAAAAGCAGATTTCCTTCATCATCTTTATCAAACTCAAATCCCCTCTCAATCAAATCGTTAATAACGAGTATACTATTTGAGCATAAAATCTCTACAGCCTCTTTATCACAAAGACCTGCACCGGCTTTAATAGTATCTTCGATATGAACTCTTATATCTTCCCTGTCTTTGGCTGTGGAAATCCCTCCTTGAGCGTAAAAGGTGTTACACTCCCAAAGAGGGTCTTTTGAAATAATCAAAACATTTTTGTTTTTAGGGATGTTTAGAGCCGCATAAAGTCCGGCAATCCCAGCACCAACGATTATATAATCATATCTCATTATCTACTTCTTTCTTTTTTGACCGGGTAGTAGGGATCGGCTTTATGTCCGCAACCCCAGACAAAAAAAAGTAAAACTGATATAATAACGATATGAAAAACGTTAAATCTATCTTGAATCATATCTTTCCTAAAAATAGTAAATTAAACGAACATAGATGTTTTAATAAAATTTTATCACTATTTCCCAAAATTTTAAAAGAGCACACTCTTTTTTGCTATAAAAAAGATGAAACGCTCTTTTTCGTTATAGATCATCCCGGAATAAAAATGGAATTTAATTATAATAAAAATCTAATAAACGAACTATTAAATATAGCTAAAAATAGCATTTTAGAGTGTAAAGATATAAAGATAAAAAATTATAAAGTATATGTAAGTAACAAATTTATACAAAAAAGTGAACAAAAAGAGAAAAAAATGAACTTTTTTTATGAAAAATCGAGCGGCAAATTTAAAATATTTTCTCAAAACGAAGATATAAAAAAGATTTTTGAAAATATAAAAAAAGAGATAAAAAAGCTAAAAGATGAAGATATTGATTGAAAAATTAAAAAAACTTCCCGACTCTCCAGGAGTATATCAATTTTTTGATAAAGAGGGAAAGCTTTTATATGTAGGAAAGGCAAAAAGTTTAAAAAACAGGGTAAAAAGCTATTTTAGATTTACCCCTGAGCTTTCTCCATCCGTTAATCTTTCTCCAAGAATCTACAAAATGGTAAGCGAAACTAAAAATTTAGAATACATTTTGGTAGATAACGAAAATGACGCACTTATTTTGGAAAACTCCCTTATAAAACAGCTCAAACCAAAATATAACATACTTTTAAGAGATGATAAAACATATCCTTATATTTATATAGATCTTGCACAAGATTATCCAAGATTTGAAATAACAAGAAAAGTAGTAAAGGGTAAAAAAATAAAATATTACGGACCTTTTAGCGTCGGGGCTAAAGATATTTTAGAATCCATTTACGAACTTTTTCCCCTCGTTCAAAAAAAGGGGTGTCTAAAAAGCAAAAAAGCCTGTCTTTTTTATCAGCTAAAAAAGTGCCTCGCCCCTTGCGAAGGTAAAGTTTTACCAAAAGAGTATAAAAATATCGTTGATGAAGCAATAACTCATATATTGGATAAAAAACTTTTAATTAAAAAACTTGAAGATAAAATGTTTGAACTATCCAAAAATCTAAGATTTGAAGAGGCGGCAATAATAAGAGATAAAATCCAAAGAATTAAAAAAAGTTATATACAAAGTAGCATAGATTTGGCAAAACTTGAAGATATAGATATTTTATATATAAAAGAAGATTTAAATAGAGCTGTTATTGTTAGGATGTTTATGAGGGAGGGAAAGGTAATATCAAGCTCTTCGAACCTTATAAAATTTGACAAAGATAGAGGATTTGATATAGATGAGGCCTATAAAAGAGCGATTTTGGAATTTTATAATATAGAGTCCCCTTTTATTTCAAAAAAGATAATAGTAGGAAAAGATTTTTTACAAAAAGATGAGATAGAAAAACTTCTAAGAAAAAAATTTAATAAAAAAATATCCATAATCAATCCAAAAAAAGGGGAAAAACTAAATCTAATAAATCTTGCCAAATTAAACGCCCAAGAGATTTTAAAAAAAGAGAAAAAAGATAACGAAGATATTTTGGAAAAAATAAAAGAGCTCTTTGATTTGGAACATTTTCCATTTAGGATAGAGGTATTTGACAACTCCCATCTGCAAGGCAAAGAACCGGTCGGAGCGATGGTTGTTTATGAAGATAATAAATTTAAAAAAGATGGCTATAGACATTATAATCTATCTTTTAAAGATGAGTACAATCAAATGAAAGAGCTTTTAACAAAAAGAGTTCAAAGCTTTGAGAAAAATCCTCCTCCAGACCTTTGGGTGATAGACGGAGGAGAAGTTTTGAGAAATCTTGCAAGTCAGATATTAAAAAGCGTTGGGGTAAATATCGACGTAATAGCGATAGCTAAAGAAAAGATAGATGCAAAAGCGGTTAGAACAAAAGGAAGAGCTAAAGATATCATCTGCACTAAAAACGGCGTCTTAAGACTTCTTCCAACCGATAAAAGATTGCAATTTATCCAAAAATTAAGAGATGAAGCCCATAGATTTGCTATCAATTACCATAAAAAACAAAAAATTATTCACGATAAAGAGATATCTCTTTTAAAAGCCAAAGGAATAGGCGAGGCGAAATTAAAAAGGCTTTTGGATTTTTTCGGCTCATTTGAAAATATAAAAAATGCGTCTTTTGAAGATATTGCAACGATACTAAATGATAAAGACGCCAAAACTTTAAAAAATTTTCTATCTAACTAAGAATTAGTTATAAAAAAATATGTTATAGTTATTGGAAAATTTATCCAATTTTATCTGTTTTTTTTCGTTTTATTGTAAAAATAGGAGTATTTAGTGGAAAAACCTACACCTATTGATGAAGAATATATTTTTGATGATGGTGTGATAGTTAGTGAGACCGATTTAAAAGGTATTATAACTTATGCAAATAGAAAGTTTTGCGAAATCGCCGGATATGATAGGGAAGAACTTCTTGGAAAACCTCATAATATTATAAGACATCCGGATATGCCAAAAGCCGCATTTAAAGATATGTGGGAAAC
>NZ_CEXZHP010000129.1:0-4422 GCF_982775275.1 Nitrosophilus sp. | reverse complement strand
ACATTCCAAGGATGACAAAAACAGATCATGAAAAATTAAGATGGAGTGATAATAACAAAATTATCCCAAGTCAAAATTTTGGCATAAAGATCATGAGTGTTGGATTAACGACTCCAACTGCCGATATTCCTTTGGTATGGAGAAGTTCCGTAGCCGTAAGCGCTTTGATACAGTTTTTAGAAGATGTTGAGTGGGGTGAGCTTGATTTTTTAGTTATAGATATGCCTCCTGGCACAGGAGATATTCAACTAACTATGGCGCAAGAACTTCCAATAAGTGCTGGAGTGTTGGTTACAACTCCCCAAATGGTAGCGGCCGATGATGTTAGTAGAGCCATTATGATGTTTAAAGATATAGGCGTAAAGATAGGTGGCTTGATAGAAAATATGAGCTATTTTATCGCTCCCGACACTAAAAAAAGATACGATATTTTTGGAGCTGGAGCAGGTGAAAATCTGGCAAAAAAATATAATATCCCATTTTTAGGACAAATACCTTTAGATATGAAAATAAGAGAATATAGCGATAAAGGAACGCCTCCGATAGCCTTAGGCGAGGATATTCATAAAAAATATTATAAAAATATTGTAAAAAAACTGTTTGAAAACGTAAAATTTAATCTTTAATTATTTGCGGGGAGTAGTTATCAAATATGATAGTAACTATCTCCCCTTTTTTAATATTTGGCAAATCTTTAAATTTTAACTCAAAGATCTGATCCATTGTAGCCGCAATAACGATATATATATCTTTTTTATAAATATCTACAATTTCAGCTTTTATATTAAATTTTTTTCCACTCTCAAATATTTTTTTAGTAGCCTCATATCTTACAACCTCTCCGTTTTTAATCTCCAATGTTTTATTTGATAGTCTATATATTTCGCTTTTATCGTGAGATACCATAAAAGTTGTAGTATCAAACTCTTTATGCAAAGCCAAAATCTTTTCTTGAAGCTTTGCCCTAATCATTGGATCAAGAGCAGACAAAGGCTCATCCATCAATAAAATTTTTGGTTTTCTCATGAGGGCTCTTGCAAGAGCAACTCTTTGCTTTTGTCCTCCGCTTAGAGTATTTGGATATCTGTTTTTTAGATGGCTTAACTCTACCTCATCCAATAGATGCGTCGCCAAATCAAGATCTTTATTTATATACAAAAGATTTTCCAAAACGCTCATATTGGGAAAAAGAGCATAATCTTGAAAAACAAATCCTATACCTCTATTTTTGGGAGCCAAAAAGATCTTTTCATCAAGCCAGATCTCATTTTCTACCACTATCTTACCTTGCGCCTCTTCAAGTCCCGCTAAAACCCTCAAAAAAGTTGTTTTTCCGCTGCCGCTTGGCCCAGTAACAGCGATAAAATCTCCCTTTTTTATCTCTATATCTACACAAAGAGTAAAATCTTTTAACTCTTTTTTTATATCTATCTTTATCAATTAAACACCGCCAAATCTCTTTTTATATTTTAGATTAAACATATAAACGCTAAATAAAATCAAAAAACTTACTATTAACATAATAGCGCTATAAATATGAGCGCTTTTATAATCTAAAATCTCTACAAATTCATATATTGCCACGCTTGCTACTTTAGTCTCTCCCGGTATACTGCCTCCAACCATTAAAACAACTCCAAACTCTCCTATAGTATGCGCAAATGTGATTATTATCGCACTCAAAATCGAAGGTTTTATATTTGGAAGAGCCACCTTTATTAAAGTCTCAAACCCGCTTTTACCTGCAATATAAGAAGCCTCCAAAATGGACCTATTCAAACTCTCAAATCCACTTTGCAAAGGCTGCACCATAAAGGGTAGGCTATATAAACAGCTAGCAACAACAAGCCCCCAAAATGAAAAAAGCATCTCAACGCCCAAATCTTTTAAAACATCTCCGATTATGGAGTTTGGAGAAAAAACCCAAATAATATAAAACCCAAGCACCGAAGGAGGAAGGACTATCGGAAGAGCTACTATGCTTTCTAAAACGGGTTTGATTTTTGATTTTGTATTTGATAGATACCAAGCTATAAAAATTCCGATAAAAAAAAGTATAAAAGTGGTAAAAAAAGCCAATTTAAAAGATATCCAAAAAGGGATAAAATCAAAATTTTCCATCATCTTTCCTACTATATCTTTCCTACTATTCATATCCAAATCTTTTAAAAATCTTTTTGGCCTCTTTACTCAATAAAAATTTATAAAATCTTTTTGCGTATATATCGTTTTTTAATAGAACTATCCCCTGTTTTATAGGTTCGTAAAGATTTTTATCAACCTCTACCCAATTAATATCTTTTTTAAATCTTTTCATTTTGGGACTAAAAAGAGCCGATTTTGAAACAAATCCAACATCTGCCGCTTTTAAAGAGTAAGATAGGGTTTGAGAGATTGATTCGCCGTATATTAATCTTTTTTTTACTTTATTAAAAATTTTTGCTTTTTTTAAAGCTTGAGCTGCGGCTTTTCCATAGGGAGCCGTTTTTGGATTTGCGAGGGCTATTTTTTTTATATCTTTATCCAAACATATATAAATCCCTTTTGAGAAATCTCTTTTTTTTACACTAAAAATAACTAAAGCGCCTTTTGCATATACTGCAGGTTTTGTTATGGCATAGCCTTCTTTATAAAGATTGTTAGGATATTTCATATCTGCCGATAAAAATATATGATAAGGGGCGTTACTTTTTATCTGTGCACTTAATTTACCGCTACTTGCGATAATAGTTTGGATCTTAATATCTGGATAAATTTTATTAAACTCTTTTATAAGCTTTGGTAAGGCAAAACTGGCGTTAGCGGCAACTGCTACATATACGGTTTTTGCCCATGCAATCGATAAAAATAGTAAAAAGATAAATATCTTTCTCATTTCACCCTCGTATCGTTATATTTTACAATATATTACGTAAATTTATTTGAATATTTTCTTAAAATAGGTAATTTATCTCAAATCTATACTCTTTATATGAGGGATCTGGTTTTAAATCTCCATTGATATCTTTTGTATCATCATCACCATTAACAAATCCAAATCTAACTTTTGCATATAAATCAGAAATTGAAGCAAATTTTTTAACCAAATCTATATGGATTACATTGCTATCTGCTTGAACTCCACTTTTTTTATCATCAAAATCTTGAATTGCATATCTAATTGAAGCGCTTAATCCTGAGACTAACCCAGCCTTTGCAAAATCGTATACTCCTCTTATCATATATGTTTTTGTATTTGCATACCAGTTATATTGAGCCATCGCTCTTGTAAAACCGCCAGTTGGAAATCCTCTCCAAGGTGCTATAATATCCGCTTTATCGGCTACTTTTGAATATCCTACTCTTACCCACCAGATCTTATTTTTTGATCTTAAATCTATTCTAGCAGCAAATAAAAAACTATCTATTTTATATGGATCATTATAACCTGCAGTATTTGCTTTTAGATTTGCAACCCCAACTCCCAATCTTCCCAAATCTTTTGCCCCAACATCCATCTGTTTTATATATCTAAAACCAGAAATTAAATCCCAATTTTCAATATCAATCTTATAATGAGCTTCAAAAGACGCCAACGCAACCATTTTTGGAACACTCGTATAGTTAGCTATCCATTTTAGATTTTTATATCTTTTATTTATTATTTCGATTATAAAAAGTCTATTTTTTGGATTTTTACCCGCGGCTACGAAATTTTGATAACTTAATGCTCTATTAACCCCTCCATCGTCATTATTTGCCCAGATTTGCCCATTTTCGTCTTTATAGGTAATAACATCATGAAATTTTATATGATCTCTTAATTTCTGTCTTGTAAAATATGCAAACTTAAGCGTAGTATCAAAATATATACCAACTAAACTAAACCCTTCAAAACTATTAGGTATCATCTTCGTATCGTTACTTTTTACCAACATACTCTCAAAAATCTGACGACCCACTTTTATACTCATTCTATCTTGCTTATACTCTAAATAAGCTTGCGCAAGAACGCTCATTGCAAATTTGTTATCTTTTTTTACGCTATATCTACAAAAGGTATCTTTTGCGGCTTTGATATATTTTATATCTTTTGCGTCCATATGCCAAGGATTTTGCGAAGTATAAAAAGCGCTTGTTATACCAAAACCTTTATAATATGCCGTTTTATACTCTAAACTTCCTCCAACTCCTATCCCCCAGTTATCTTTTGTTTTATTTGGATACTCCCTATCCCAATCCCAAATAAATGAGTTTACTCTAAATCTTCCGTAAATTTTTCCGTTTGTAAAAAACTCCTGCAAAGTTTTTGCTTCTTTTGGCAATATTTTGTATTGAAGAGTCATATCGGAGTTTAATACTCTTTTTTGAGAAGCAAAAATTGATATAAATAGAAAAAACAAAAATACTGCTACTCTCATAAAGTGCCTTATATATATTTAT
>NZ_CEXZHP010000128.1:0-4493 GCF_982775275.1 Nitrosophilus sp. | reverse complement strand
ATGGAATATCTTGCATATCATGATATGTTGACAGATCTTCCAAATAGATATTCATTTAACGAAAGATTGATAGCTCTTCAAAAAATGGCTAAAAGAGAAAATAAAAAATTTGGAGTTATATATATAGATTTGGATAATTTTAAATTTATTAATGATACATATGGACATGAAGTTGGAGATGAATTGCTTATATTGGTCGCAAAAAGTTTAAAAAAAATATTGAGAGACTCAGATTTTATTTTCAGAATCGGTGGGGATGAATTTGTTGTAATATTAACAGATATTAAAAATAAAAATGATGTAGAAATTGTAATTAAAAAAATTATAAATGATATCACCAAAGAATATAACATAAAAAATAATATTTTTAGTGTTACATGCAGTTTAGGAGTTGCAATATATCCAGATGATGAAGAAAATGTTTGTGAGCTTATAAAATATGCGGATTTAGCTATGTATGAAGCCAAAAAAAATGGAAAAAATCAATATGCTTTTTTTAATATTAATATCAAAAATATGTTATATCAATTTCAAACAGTTACAAATGAATTAAAAGATGCCTTAAAAGCTGATAATCAACTTTTATTGTTTTTACAGCCAAGAATAGATATAGAAAAAAATAAAATAGTAGGTGCGGAAGTTTTGATAAGATGGAATCATCCAATAAAAGGCTTTTTGCCTCCAAATGATTTTATACCTGTTGCGGAAAAGAGCGATCTTATACTAAAACTTGATAGTTACGTATTGAATAAAACGTTTTTTTTAATAAAAGAATGGGAAAATGATGAGTTTTTAAAAGATATAAACTTATCTATAAATATTTCTGCAAAAGAGTTTAAAAATATAAATTTCATAAACAATTTGAAAGAGTGTTTAAACAGATATAAAATAGACCCTTCTAAATTGGAAATAGAGATAACAGAAACAGTTTCTATGGAAAATATTTCCTATACCATAGATACGTTAAATCTTATTAAATCCTTAGGATTTAAAATAGCGATAGACGATTTTGGCACTGGTTATTCGTCGCTAAATTACCTTAAAAAAATCCCTTTCGATATTTTAAAAATTGATAAAAGTTTTATTATGGATATAGATAGGGATAAGGATGATTTGGAAATTACTACATTGATTATAAATATTGCAAAAACTTTTAATAAAATGCTAGTAGCAGAAGGTGTGGAAACAAAAAAACATGAAATTATACTAAAAAGCCTTGGATGCAATTTTGTTCAAGGATATTTTTACTCAAAACCTATAAACAAAGAAGTTTTTATAAAACTCGTAAAATCAAAAGAGCTTGATTTTGTTTACTAAAGGTTACAGGCACCACACCCCTTTGATATATTAAAATCCTCTTCATAGCCGCAAAAGTCGCATTTATATATGATATTTGTAGTGCCGCTACAACCTCCGGCTTTACTTCTTTTTATCTTTATAGTATCTTTTTCGCACTGGGGACACATTCCTCTTTCTATTTTTGTAAGCTTATCTCCTTTTTCTTTTAAATATAGATAATAAGCAACAACTCCTAAAATAGAAAGGATTAAAAAAACTATAAACAGATACATTATTCTCTTCCAAATACAGATGAGTCGGTACTAATTGTTTGAAGCATATATTTTGCGTCCAAACTTCCTCTTTTGTTAGCCATTTTCCACCATTTTTTTGCCTCTTTTAAATCCTTTTTAACTCCCCATCCCTCATAATACATAATTCCTATATAATACATAGCTTCGCTGTTATTATCTTTTGCCAACTCCCTAAAAACCAAAATAGCTTCTTCATATTTTTCATCTTCAAAAAGTTTAATCGCTTCTTCTATTTTTTTCATATGGATTCCTTTACTCAACTTCTGTAAAATGAAGTTTTAATCCCTCTTGAGTCATAACAAATCCGTTTATTATAAGCTTTCCTTCATGCACCATTTTATGATGTTTTGAGCATAACGGAATAAGATTATATTTATGATTTGCTTTAAAATGGTCAATAAATCCACCCTTTGCATCGGATTTTGGAGCTATGTGGTGAACCTCTTGAACTATTTCGTTACATATGGCGCATTTTGTTAAATAAAGAGATTTATTATATCTACTTCTTTTTTTCTGTTTTAAAAGCTCTATTTCGCTAAACTCTTTTGTCAACTCTTTTCTTATTTTATAAGCCTCTTCCAAAAATTTCCTATCAAGATGCAAAGCTTTTGCAAACTCAAGCCCATATAGGGTGCTTCCGCTACCTGTTTTTAACTTTCTATCATATATTAATCTATCATTTTTCTCATCATAACTTACGCCAAGATGTAAAAAAATAATATTTTCAAGCTCTTTAATCGTTTTTAGCTGGGTTAACTGATGAAGATGGGTAGCAAAAATAAAATAGCTTCCTATTTCGCTCAATCTTTTGATTGCGGCGCTTACTATAGATAGAGCCGAATATGTCTCAGTTCCGTGACTAATCTCATCACCTAAAATTAAAGAGTTGGAAGTGGCTCTATTGAAAATATTTTTAAGTTCCAACATCTCAATAGCAAAAGTAGATAAACCTTTATATAGATTATCTTTTGAGACGATTCTTGTAAAAAGTTTATCTACTATTTTATATCTCATAAAAGCCGCTGGCACAAAAAGTCCCGCTTGTGCCATAATAACGGCTATTCCAACACTTTTCATTAAAGAGGATTTTCCGCTTGAATTTATACCGTATAACAATATTCCCTTTACCTCTTTTGAAGAAGAGGCCTCTATCGTTATATGGTTATGCTCTATATCTTTTATTTCTCCTAGAAAAATATCGTTTGGAATATATATTCCGTTTTCTTCTCTTGACTCGATTATAGGATGTCTTAGAGCTATAAACTCAAGCAGATCTTCTTGACAAATTTTAGGTTTTGTATAATTATATAATTTTGCACATTTTGCACCACTTATAGCAAAATCCAATTCGCCTATAAATATTATCAATTTTTCCAAAAGAGCACTATATAACCTCTCTAAATCTTCCAAAACCTCTAAAAATGTCTTTTTAACCAACGAAATAAGTCTAGAGTGCAAAGCGCTATATTCTTTTGACAAATTCTCAATCAACTCAGAACTTATCTTTACGCTATTTTTTAATCTTTTATAATAAAAATCTTTAAAAAAATAGTGATTATTATCTATTGTTATAAAACTCTTTAACAACTCATTTTCTATAATCGAAAATCTATTTTTGGTCATATTTATATAAAATCCTTCACTCTCAAGCCAGCCTATATTGACATACTCTTCATCCTTATCAAAAAAGGATGTTATATGATTTTTGATAGTTTCAAGTTTTTTAAAAACTTCTTTAATATCTGCTTCTATTTTATCGATAAAAATATTAACGCCGGGATTGAAAATATTGCTATCTATTTGATCTCTTCTATATTTTGCGCTCTGATCAAAATTGAAAATTCTCTCAAGCTCTTTTTTTAAAGCCTCAACCTCCTCTATAGAAAAATTCTCTATACCTAAATTAAATTTTTTTATTTCATTATAAAGTTTTTTTATGGAATATAGTGATGAATGTAGATAGTTTATCTCAAAAGGGTGCACCTTTTTTAATTTAATTCTTCTTAAAATCCTTTCAATATCGTAAACTTGCTTTAAAATCCTCTCAAGTTTTGGATATTCTTCTAACAAAGATTCTATTAAAAAATATCTTCTATTTAACTCCTTTTGATCCTGAATCGGATTTAAAAGACGCTCTTTTAATACCCTTTTGCCAATAGGAGTTGAGGTTTTGTCCAAAAGCTTTAAAAGGGTCATCTCATCGGGATCCCTTGAAGTTATATTTAACTGCTCCAAAGCATTGTTTCCTAAATATACAAAATGGCTGTTACCGATAAATATAGGTCTATTTAGCTTTTCAATAATAGCAGGATCGTGTTCTATAATAAAATCTAACAGTTTTGCTAAACTCTCGCTTGCATACGGATATTTTTCAAGATCAAGATATTCTATGGGAGATAGAATGGAATTTATAGAAAATATTTTGCTAAAAAGTTCGTTTTGATAGGAAATTTTTACTCTTTGAGAGTTTTCATGATAGGTATAATGGCTTTTTATCTCAAGATAATTATAAACAAACTCTTTATCTATATCACCTTCAAAGGTAACTATAATCTCTGAAGTATTATATGTTTGAAGTAGATTAAATATCTCATCCAAAGCAAATGTTTTATCTTCTCTTGTAGAGAAAACCTCGTTTATATAACATTTTCCGGTAGTTACATCAATTGCACAATACCCTCCATAATATATTCCTCTATTTTCTCCTATTATTAGCGATACTATATAATTTTCGGTAGGCTCTACCAAATAATCAAAATTGGTCCCCGGAGATATAATATTTGATAAATATCTTTTTACGTTAGGTGCTCTCCTTTTTGTCTAACTAAAACTATCGTATATTTTTTACTTTGAACAAGCCTGTTTAAATATCTCTCTAAAGCGAAATTTGGCACACCCGCC
>NZ_CEXZHP010000127.1:0-4496 GCF_982775275.1 Nitrosophilus sp. | reverse complement strand
TTATCGATTCGGTAATCTCTCTCAAATTTGCTATAGATTTTTTTAAATCGTCTCCGTTTGTCCCTTTGATGCTGACCCTTAGTTCTTTTATAAACTCTTTAAACTCTTTTGCGGCTTCATCTATAGATCCTGTTGTCTCTTCAAAAGTATAAGTTTTTTTCTGCCTGTTTATCGCTTCGCTTGCGCCTAAATAATCTTTAGAATTTCCTAAAATAATACTCAGATATTTTGTTCCGAGCATACTCTCTTGATTTATTTGAACAACGGAATCTTTAGGAATTTTTACACCTTCATATATATATAATTTTGTTTTAACTTTTCGCCCCTGAAGTTTTATATCTTTTACGTATCCAACTTCAACTCCATTAATTTTTACTTTCACATTTTTATCTAATCCATCTACATTATCTAAAATAGCATAAATTTCATAACCTTTTTTTCCAAAATGGGCAAATTTATTCACTTGAGTGCTCAATAAAAAAAGAAAAATCAATCCTATCGCTACAAAAACCCCTACTTTTGCTTCAGTTTTCATATATTTCCCTTCACTCTTTACTTTCAGATCTCTGCTCAAAAGCGTGCTCTATCCCACCTAAAGGAACAAGCTCGATTTTAAAATAGATAATCCTATTTTTTACGGACGAACTTCCCGCAGATGTTAAAATAGGCTTAATTTCTTCTTTATAACTTAAAGTATAATTCCAACATCTTTTAAAAAATCTCCAACCAAACTCCCATTCTCTTACATACTCATCTTTAAAATCGTAATCAATTTTACCAAATAGTTCATATTTTTTAGATAAATATCTAGTTATATCAAATGTTATGTAATTTGAGTCTTTTTCGTTTTCCACCCCATCTTTATAAAAATGAGAAAGCAAAATATTATACATCTCGTTTTTATAGCTTAAACTTGTAGTAATTGAGTCGATTTTACTAAACTCATGTGAGTAAAAAATATCGTTCGTAAAATAGATATTTTTACCAAATTTTATTCCTGTTTCGTTTTCTAGTTTTCCATATTTATAATCGTTATCATAAAAAATAGGCTGTATTATTCTATGATATAAAAACTCATTTCCCTCTAAATCGTAAAAATACTCTTTTAGACTAATTTCCAATCTTTTTGTTTCCGTATTGACGGTTATAAAATCCTCTTTATCCCCTTTTGTTTTTTCGTAGCTTGGAACAAAAAGGGTCGTGCTTAAATGAAGGGTATGCAAAAAGTTTTCATAACTTTTTAAAAGGTCGCTATATAAAGAGAATTTATGATAATTTCTAATAATATAGGCATTTTCTATCCAATGTTCTGTCTGGGAGTAATCTACATATGTCAAATAGATATTTTCAGATGCGGACAAACCTATATAATCGTTAAAAATATTAAAATATATTCCAACTGGTAGATTTAACTCATGTTGAATAGCCTCAACTCCTTCTTGTCTGTAATAGTTTGTAAATTTATAATCTATTGAGTATAAAAGGTTTTTAAAAATTAAGGAACTGTTATATTTATGGTATTGAAGTTTAGGAAGTATCTGCAATGTAGAATCGTTATCGATTTTTGTAGTATCTATAAAATATCTTGAATAAAATCCGATATAATGGTCATACTTATTATAATAATAATTCAATCTCGAAGTTACTATAGAATCAAAATCTTCTCTTGAACCCTCTTTTTGCAAGTTTAAATAATCTATATCGTTTAAATATTTAAAATCAAGATAGAATCCATCTCTTCTATCTTCTTCACCTATCTTTGTAATAAGTGCATCTCTTTGATAGAATATCTCATATCCTTTATGTTTATTATTTTTAAGTTCCTCTTCTTGAAAATAGCTATCCTTTTCTTTAAAAAATCCGGTTTTAAAATATCCCTCTGAAAACGGCGTATCAACAAATCTATACGTAACATATAATCCTTTTCCTCTATCTGTTCTAATTTGTGGATCAAATTCTAGATCCCACTTTGGATCTATCGCGATGTAGATAGGTTGAATATATACAAATCCCTCCTTATTGGATATTCCAAACTCCGGTATCAAAAGTCCGCTTTTTCTCTCTTTTGAGGTAGAAAACCCGATATAGGGCGAATATAAAATTGGTATATTTTTTGCATATAATCTAACATTATATAAATTTACCCATTTTCGCTTATTATCATAATTTCCGGAAGTAAAAGCCAGTTTCCAGTCGGGATCAGAAGGGTTACAGCTTGAAACTAAAGACTTTTTTAAATCAAATTCATCCTCTTTTGCTCTACTCTCTTTTGCGCTTATCCATACGCCGTTTTCATGTTCTATAAAGAAAAAAGGCTTAGAGAAAATCTTTTTATTTGCAAGATCAAAAAGGGCATAATCACTCAAAACAGTATATGAAGAGTCTTTTATAAAACCTATATTTCCAAAAAGCTCTAAAATTGAGCTATTCTTATCATAAACCGCTCTATCTGATTCGATATAATATCCGTTATATATAATAACTACATTGCCTTTAGCTTCGATTTTACCGTCTTTTGCATCAACTTTTTTTGCAAAAATATCAAGAGGTAAATCTTTTGAAAAAAGAAAACCCAAAAATATAAAATAAATAACGATTTTACGCATTTACCACCACTGTTTTTGCGGTTTTATCATGCAAAGTCTGTCTATTTTTATCAAAAAAGGCGATTATAAAACCGATATAAAAAACAATCTCACTAATCACCCTAAAAATCGCTCTATTAAAAGATTGTAAAAAGTTTGGAGGGGTCTTAAAATCGTCGCTTAAAACCTCTATCTTAAATGCCATTTTTCCTATTGTGGCTCTATATTTATAAACAAAAAAAGTATGATAAAAAATCTTTATCATAACAAGATATAAAACAAAACTGTTTATGGCCGATGATACTTGCATAAAAGAGGCTTTAGCGGGAATAAAATCCCAAATAATGATCAGATAAATAGCAGAAACCAAAATATCATCTAAAATAAAGGCAAAAGCCCTTTTGTTAATAGAGGAAATCTCTTTCATCTATTTAGCTCTTTAAAGCTTGATAGGCTATATCGCTTCTAAATTTTTTGCCAGCAAAATGGATCTGTCCCGTTAACAAATAGGCATAATCTCTTGCTTCTTTTAAACTATCTCCTAACCCTACGCAAACTAAAACTCTTCCTCCAGTAGCAAAAAGTTTTCCTTCTATCAAGCTAACCCCAGCATATGAGATATGCGCATGAGAAGCTAGATCTTTATGAACTATCTCATCTATTATAATTTCGGCAGGTTTACTTTTGCCGTAAGGATAGTTTTGGCTAGCCAAAACAACGCCTACTGCATATTTATCTAAAAACTCAATATTTAAACTATCAAGATCTTTTGTTGCAGCTTTATAAAAAAGCTCACCGGCTGGAGTTTTTAATAACGGCATTAATACTTCGCATTCTGGATCGCCAAATCTTACGTTATATTCCAAAACATATGGCTCACCCTCAACTATCATAAGACCGGCAAACAGGACTCCCTCATAGGGCGTTTTTTCTTCTTTCATTCCCTTGATGGTAGGAGCTATAATTTTTTCTTCTATTTTTTTATAAAGCTTTTCATCTATCAACGGAGTCGGTGCGTATGCACCCATACCTCCGGTATTTGGCCCCTTGTCTCCGTCTAAAAGCCTTTTATGATCTTGAGCTGCCGGCAAAATAATATACTTCTCACCATCACTTATCGCAAAAATTGATAGTTCATAACCGTTTAAAAACTCTTCGATTACTATTTTCTTTCCTGCTTCTCCAAAAGCTTTTCCGCTTAACATATCTTTTGCCGCATCTTTGGCCTCATCCTTGCTTTGAGCTATAATTACCCCTTTTCCTGCACACAATCCGTCTGCCTTTACAACAATCGGCTCTTTCATAGAGTCGATAAATTGGTATGCTTCTTCCAAATTTTGGGTCTCTAAAAATTTTGCCGTTGGAATATTATATTTTTTTAGAAAATTTTTCATATATATTTTAGAGCCTTCAAGTTTTGCGGCTTCTTTTGAGGGACCAAAAATAGTTAAATTTTTACTTTTGAAAATATCTACTATTCCCTCTACTAAAGGTGCTTCAGGGCCTACAATGGTTAAATCGATAGAGTTTTCTTTTGCAAAATCGGCCAAATCTTCCCAGTTTGTAACCTCCACATTTTTTCCAAGAAAAAGCGTAGCACCGTTACCCGGCGCAAAAAAAATCTCATCTACATTTTTATCTTTTTTTAAGGCAAGCCCTATAGAATACTCTCTTCCTCCACTTCCTACCACTAAAACTTTCATTAAATTCCTTTAGCTTAGATATTGGATTTTGGTAATTGGTAAATGGGAATTGGGAATTAGGAATTGGGAATTGGGAATTGGGATCAAATCCTCTCTTATCGCCTTACCTCCTTACCACCTAACTCCCTTACCTCCTTACCCCCTTCTCCCTTCAGCCTTTCACCTAACTACCCAACCACTCAACTACTTAACCACTCAACCATTTTAA
>NZ_CEXZHP010000126.1:0-4502 GCF_982775275.1 Nitrosophilus sp. | reverse complement strand
TTTTGATAAATTATGAGATATTAAATATAAAAAATAGAAAAAATATCATTTTTTTGCATGGATGGGGGAGCAATAAAGAGGTTATGAAAAGCGTTTTTAAAAACTGTTTTAAAGATTTTAAACAAATATATATCGATTTACCGGGTTTTGGAAAATCAACTAACGATTATGTTTTAGATAGTAAAGATTATGCAATTATCGTGGAAAAATTTTTAAATAATTTAAATATTAAAAAAGATATTATAGTAGGACATTCTTTTGGCGGAAAAGTTGCAACGCTTTTAAAACCAGATCTTTTGGTTTTATTAAGTAGTGCAGGTATTTTGGAAAAAAAGCCTTTAAATATAAAAATAAAGATTTACATTTTTAAGCTTTTAAAAATTTTTAAAATTAAAAAGATTAAAGAGTTTTTTGTATCAAAAGATGCCAAGGGGATGAGTGAAAATATGTATGAAACCTTTAAAAAAGTAGTAAATGAGGATTTTAGCGATATTTTTAAAAATTATGAAAAAAAAGCGTTGATCTTTTGGGGGAAAGAGGATAGGGCAACTTCTATAGAGAGTGGGAAAAAGATAAATTCTCTTATTAAAAATAGCAAATTTTACTCAATAGAAGGTGATCACTATTTTTTTATAAAAAATTTTCAGTTTATTTGCGAAAAAATAAAGGAAGAGTATGAAAAGTTATAGATTTTTAATAAAAGGAAGAGTTCAAGGCGTCTGGTATAGAAAATATACAAAAGAGGTTGCTGATGAGCTTGGTATAAGCGGGTATGTAAGAAATCTTCCAAATGGCGATGTAGAAGTGGTGGCTAGTTTAAAAAAAGAGCAATTTAACGATTTTTTATCTGCGCTTATGAAAGGTCCTCCTTTAGCAAGAGTGGATAATATAGATATAGAAGAGATTGCACAAGAGCAAAAAGATGGTTTTGAGATAATTAGATAAATTAATTAAAAGGTTTTAAATGCTTAAACTTTTTCATTTTTTAGAACATATTATTTTTACTTTGGCACTTGGATATTATCTAATATTAAATCTTCAATGGTATAACTATCGGTTTAAAAGAGTGATTTTACATCATCACAACCCTTTTTTACATATTTTTTTATTTTTAATGCCTCTGTTTTTATATATAGCTTTTAGAGAATTTTTTTTCCCTTTTTTAATAATTTATATTTTATATCTATATTTTTGGCAAAAAAAGCTTGATAAAAAACTCTCCTTAACTCCAAGAGTAAAAAGATTTTTTCTCGCTTTGCTTTTTTTTACTATTTTTTTGGATACTTTATGTTTAGCAAAATTTAATTGTAAAGTTTTTAGCACCATCTTGCCTCTTTTATTGGCTTTAGTGGTTTCAAATTTTATTGAGAGCTTTTTATTTAAAGCTTATAAATCAAAAGCTTTGGAAAAAATAAAAAAAATAGATCCTATCATAATTGCAGTTACCGCAAGCTATGGAAAAACAAGCATAAAAAATTTTTTATACCAGATTTTGTCAAAAAAATATAAAGTATATAAAACTCCAAGAAGTGTAAATACGATTGGTGGAATAATAAAAGATATCAACGAATCTTTAAATGAGGCAGATATTTATATTGTTGAAGCTGGAGCAAGAGAGAGAGGAGATATTTATGAAATTAGCTCGTTTTTAAATCCCCATTATGTAGTAATCGGAAAAATCGGACCACAGCATATAGAGTATTTTAAAACTATCGAAAATATTATTGCCACAAAACTTGAGATACTCTCTTCAAAAAGAGTTAAAAAAGCTTTTATTTATGATGAAATACCTATAAAGGATAACGAGAAATTTATAAAATTTGGTAAAAATATAAAAAACATAAAAGCGACTTTAGATAAAATCTCTTTTGATTTGGAAATTGATAATAGTTTATATCATTTCGAAGCTCCTATTTTAGGTGAGTTTAACGCTATAAATTTAACTGCGGCTATTTTAGTGGCTAAAGAGTTGGGGATCGGTATAGAGGATATTAAAGAGGCATTAAAAAATATAAAAGGCGTTGAACATAGACTTAATAAAATAAAAGTGAATCAAAAGATAATAATAGATGATAGTTTTAACGGAAATTTAGAGGGAATGATCGGCTCTTATGAACTTGTTAAACAGTATAAAGGCAGAAAAATTGTGGTAACTCCGGGTATTATTGAAAGCACTAAAGAGGCAAATGAAAAACTTGCAAAAAAGATAGATGAAGTTTTTGATTTGGTGATAATTACGGGAAAAATAAACAAAGATATTTTGGATAAAAATATAAAAAGAGCAAAAAAGATAATATTAAATGATAAAACAAAACTTCAAGAAGTTTTAGCAAAAAATACAAAACCCGGCGATCTTATACTTTTTAGCAACGATGCACCATCATTTATGTAGGAGAATATTTTGAGTCAATTTGAAAATTTTATGTTGGAATTTTTATCTATAGTTATTTTGGTTTTTTTGATAGTGGCGTTACAAAAAATTTTTGAATATTTTTACAAAAAAAGGATAGATAGTGAAAAACTGGGGGATTAAACTCTCATATTATATAGATAAATTAAGCTATTTTTTCGCCTCTATTTCAGCGCTTTTTGCTCTTTTGTTAGCGCTTTTGGTATTTTACGACGCTTTTATGAGATATCTGTTTGAATCGGGGTCAATCGCTCTTCAAGAGCTTGAGTGGCATCTGTTTGATATTATATTTTTGTTTGGTATCGCTTATACCTTAAAACATAATAAACATGTTAGAGTTGATATATTTTATGAAAGATTTAATAAAAAAACAAAAGAGTATATAAATCTTTTTGATAATCTTTTTTTAATTTTACCTTTTTCAATAATAGTTATCTATTATGGAGTGGATTTTGTTTTACAAAGTTTTTTCCAAAACGAATCTTCGGGAGATCCTGGGGGATTGTGCTGTAGATATATCATAAAATCTGCGATAGTTGTCTCTTTTTTGCTTTTACTTTTGCAGTCTTTATCTGAGATTATTAAATCTTATCAAAAAGTTAAAAACATAAAAATTGTTTTACTTTTTATGCTCCTTTTTTACGGATTGTTATTTTTATTTAGTTTGGATTTTTATTTTTGGATCGAGCCTTCTATTTTGATGTTTATTATTTCGTTGATTTTGCTTATGCTTGGATTTAGGGTAGCTTTTGTGTTTGCCATAGTCGGAGCTATATTTGCCATTATTGATTTTGATCTTTCCTTAGATATTTTTAAAATGCTTCCTTTAAGAATATACGGAATTATGCAAAATTTTACACTTATGGCCGTCCCTCTTTTTATATTGATGGGTCTAATACTTGAAAAAAGTGATCTTGCAAGAAAACTTTTGGAAAATATGGGTGCAGCCTTTGGTGAGATAAGAGGGGGATTGGCAGTTAGCATCGTAATAGTAGGGGCGATTTTAGCAGCGGCTACGGGTATTGTTGGTGCAAGTGTAGTTATGATGAGTATCATTAGTTTGCCTATTATGATAAAGTATGGTTATAGCCGTTCTTTAGCCTCTGGAACAATTGCAGCAAGCGGAACTCTTGGCCAAATAATTCCGCCATCTATCGTTTTAATAATTTTAGGCGACGTTATGAGTATAAGCGTTGGTGATCTTTTTAAAGCGGCTATAGTTCCAGGTTTGATACTTGTTGTTTTATATATTTTATATATTTTGGCTTACTCATTTTTAAAAAAGGATGTTGCACCTCCTGTTAGACTTGAGAAAAAAGTAGAGAAAAAGGAACTTTTTTTATCTATCGTCCCACCCTTTTTACTTATTTTTGCTGTTCTTGGCTCAATTTTTGCAGGTATAGCTACTCCTACGGAGTCCGCTGCTATGGGTGTAGTTGGAGCGCTTATTTTATCGATTGCAAATAAGAGCTTTTCTTTTTCTATGTTAAAGTATGTAACTTTAGAAACCGTAAAATTGAGTGCGATGATATTTATGATTTTAATAGGTGCAACCGCTTTTAGTCTCGTATTTAACGAGCTTGGAGGAGGTGAGTTGGTTCACTATTTTTTCAGCGAAGAGATAGCCAATAGATGGTTATTTATAGCAATTGCCATGCTTAGTATATTTATTCTTGGTTTTTTTGTGGATTTTGTTGAGATATCCTTTATCGTAGTTCCACTATTTGTGCCCATTATTCATACTTTTGGGATTGATCCGGTTTGGTTTGCTATATTGATAGCTCTAAATTTGCAAGCAAGTTTTTTGACTCCACCATTTGGATTTTCTCTGTTTTATCTAAAAGGGGCGGCAAGTTCCCTTGTTAGCACAAAAGATATATACAAAGGAGTGGTTCCATTTATCCTTTTGCAAATTGTCGCTTTGCTTATTTTAATATTTTTCCCTTCAATTCTTAAACTAACATTATCCCATTGAACCATAGATAAATTAGATGTAACTTTTATTTTAGCCATAAAATTCAAATCATTTAATTTAATCTTATAACCCCATTTATATTCTGGCTCTACCTCTCCTGCACTAATCTCTGACTCT
>NZ_CEXZHP010000125.1:0-4557 GCF_982775275.1 Nitrosophilus sp. | reverse complement strand
AGCCTAACGGCTTTACCCTCGCTCACTTTCTCACTCTCTAACTTTTTCACTTTCTCACTATACAATTATCCAATTCCACTAATGACACGTATGAATAGAAGCATTTGGATCAAAAATAAACCAATATCCTTTATATATCATATATCCTCCATACATGGCAATAACCAATGATGCAAGTTTTACCATCAAAGTTCTAAAATTTGAGCTTTTTAAAAATCCTGCAACAGTCCCAAGTCCAAGAAGCACCGGCATAGTTGAGAGTCCAAAAATCATCATAACTATAGCACCCCAAAAAGGACTCCCCGTTGCCGCGGCGCTTGCTGCGAAAAAATAGACTAGACCGCAAGGCAAAAATCCATTTAGCATTCCCAAAAGAAAAAAACTAAGAAGAGTTTTAGAATGAATTAGTTTTGAAAAAAGCTCTTTAAAAAATCTATATTTTGTAAGAGAAACTTCAATCGATGTTAAAAATTTTAGATTACCGCTCAAAGAGATCCCCATCAAAACCATAAAAATGCCGACTAATATATACAAAGAGCCGTGAGTAGTTTTTGAAATAAGTAATATCCCCCCAAGAAATCCAAAAAAAGCACCAATAATCATATAAGAAAAAACTCTTCCAAGATTGTATACAATATGAGCTATTAACTGTTTTGAACGATTCATCGAAGAGTCTATTTTTGCGGTGCTATAAGCTATAACAAAACCTCCGCACATTCCTATACAATGGCCTAAGCTCCCCAAAAACGCAACGGTTATTATGCTTAAAATATCGATAGTTTCTATGTTTTTCCTTTACTTTTGAGGATGAAGGCAAAAGGTAGAAGGCATCAAAAAATCCTTCTTCCTTCAACCTATTAATCTTAATAAAAATTATATCAAAATTTAATATCCAAGTTTGCGTAAATAAATCTTCCGGGCTCATTTATCAAAAGAGGCGCAGCACCGCCAATTAGTGATCTTCCAACATAAGTGTTATTTACAGCATATGTTTTGTCAAAAAGATTGTCTACTCCTAAATTTAGCGAAACATTTGAGTTTATATATTTTGAAGCTTTCAAATTTACTACGCCCCAACCTCCAATCTCTCTTTCTCCGTTATCTTCGTCGATATTTTTATATTTTGCGGCTGCAACCATTTCGGCTCTTAAAAAGTAGTCTCCGTTATCATAATTTAGTGCGACTCTACCTTTTAAAGGAGGAATTTGCGCTAAATCTTTATCAGTTTGATTAGATGTTGGCTGAGAATCTTTTTTCCCTCTTTGATAAGCGACACCCCCTTCTAAACTAAACTCATCATTTAACATACTCATAAATGATAGATCTACTCCATAAATATGAGCATCTATATTTGCCCAAGTCAAATAATATTTAGTAGGGTCACTATTGCCTTCATTTGTTTTATATGCGTATATATAATCTTTTAAGTCGCTATAAAAGCCCGTAATTTTTATGGATGTATCATCAATTAACGTCTCATATCCGATATCAAGTTCTCTATTTTTAGTCTCATTTAGGTTAGGATTTCCTTTTCTGCTCCAGTTGCCCATCTTATACCCAATAAAATATAACTCTTGAGCGTCCGGAACCCTTATGCTTTGTCCAATACCTACAAAAATATTGGAATTTTCATCTAATGCATATTTGCCCACTATATTTGCACTTAAATTGTTATATTCTTTTTTATCTTTATCTTTATAATAATTTTGTATCGCAGCAATTGATGCAATTGTAGGATCATTTAGGTTATTGGCTTTGATATCGCTATCATCGTATCTTAATCCCACTTTTACAGTAAATTTTTTTATTTTTTTAACGGCTTTTATAAAAATGGCTCTGTTTTTAGTATCAACATCGGGGATTCTTACCTGTTTTGGACTTTCACTTGGCTCATTTAAACAGATTCCGTTCCATTTTCTTTTACTAAGATCAACTCCTACTTTAAAGGAGATATTTTTAAAATCAAAGCTATTTTCTAATTTTGCACCTTTTATAATACTTCTAACTCTATGGGTTCTAAACATTGGATTTGAGTCGGTTGGAGGATCTCCATATTCTCTAAACTCAACTCCCATATCATGTTTTACGTCAGAATAGTAGGTTTTAAAAGTTAATTTTTTTGAAAACTCGCTTATATTTTTTATGTTATACTCCAAATTTCCCATTAAAGTCTCATCAAGTTGAGCATCCATTTGAAAAGCCGGATATAACACATCTTTTGCTTTATCTTTATAAGCACTTATTCTAATCTCGTGATTTTCTATAGGATTTAATAAAATTTTTGTCCAATAAGCACCTCTTTTATAAGCTTTTAGATCTTTATATTTTTCTTGATATCTATTTTTATCGCTTGAACTTAACTGCTCCCACTGCTGTTCAACCAAGGTTTTGCCATCACCATCTTTATACTGGTCGCTTCTTTCGTGAGAGTATCCAAGCAAAACTTTTATCTTTTCATCTCCTGCATTACCTATAAAGCTTATTTTTTTATAATTATAACTTCCATATATAAAAGATAGATTTGCACCTCTTCCAACTGAAGGATCTTTTGTTTTTACATCTACCACTGCGCCCATACTTCCAAAATTTTCAACATCGAAAGGACCTTCTTTAACAGTTACCTTTTCTATTTGAGAAGCGCTAACGTGCATAGCCGGAGGATCCATTCTATTTGGGCATCCGCCATAAACTTTATGCCCATCAATTAAAATGTTTACATCGTCCCTTTTAAATCCTCTAAGTATTAAATCGTTTCCTATTGCACTAGCTCTAACTAGATTGATTTCGGGTAGAGTTTCAAAAAGTATCTCACCCAAATCTTGCTGTCTAGTGAACTTTATCTCCTCTTTTTCAAGATTTTCATATTGGGGTGTTAAAGTCTCGGCCTCATCTTCTATGATGATCTTTTCAACGGATATTGATTCGCCGTAAAGTAGAGCAAAAGATAGTAGTGAGAGAACTATTTTTTTATTCATGAGTATACTCCTATGTAAGTTTTTCAAAATTATTACATAGGAGTGTTAATTTTGTATTAAGGCTTATTTATTTCTATTTTTTAGCACCATATCTAAAAAATCTTTAAAAATATAAAGACTATCATGGGGTCCAGGACTTGCTTCTGGATGATGCTGAACCGAAAATATTGGAGAGTTTTTATATTTTAACCCCTCAATAGTGTTATCAAAAAGATTGATATGGGTAATATCTGCAATTTCTGTTATATTTTGAGGAACGTTATAGTTATGATTTTGCGCGGTTATCTCTACTTTTTTAGTTTTTTCGTTTCTAACAGGATGGTTTCCACCATGATGACCAAATTTTAGCTTAAACGTAGGATATCCATGAGATATAGATAAAAGCTGATGCCCTAAACAAATACCAAACATAGGAATTTTAGCACTAATTAGTTTTTTTATCTTTTTATGAATATCATCCAAAATAAGAGGATCTCCCGGGCCGTTAGATAAGAACACCCCTTCAATCTCACTCTTTTTATATCTTTGTATTAACAAATCAGCGTCAAAATTTTGCCCAATTACCTCTACTTCAAAACCTACTTCTACAAGATTATTTAAAATATTTCTTTTTATACCAAAATCTATAGCTACTATCTTAGCCTTTGGCTCTTTTGGTTTGTTATAACAAAACTTTCTTGCATCATAAATTCCGCTATTATGAATATAAGGCTTTTTAGTGCTAACCTCTTTTATATAATTTATCTCTTCGATTCTTGGCGAATTTTTTAAAATATTTTTTAACTCTTTAACGTCACTAATTTCGGTAGAGGCTATCATCATTTGCGAGCCATTGTCTCTTAAGACTTTAGTTAAAAATCTTGTATCTATATCGCATATTCCCATTACGTCATATCTTTTTAAAAGTTCATCTAAACTCTCTTGGGCTCTAAAATTTGAATATCTTTTTTGATAGTTTCTAACAATTATCCCCTTTGCAAAAGCAAAATCACTCTCCATATCCTCACTATTTACACCAACATTTCCGATTTCTGGCATAGTAAAAGTTATAAATTGTCCAGCATAACTTGGATCTGTAATAATTTCTTGATATCCCGTCATTGAAGTGTTAAAGACTATCTCCCCAACCTTTGTTCCTTCACTTCCAAAACTTTTAGCCTCCAAAAAAATACCGTTTTCTAAGTATATCCAAACTTTTTTCATTTTTATCCTTTAGATAATGGTCATTTAATTTTTGACATTAGACATTAGAAAATGGGAATTGGGAATTGGTAAATGGGAATTAGGCATTGGAAATTGAGCCTTCTCTTATCATCTTGACCCTTACCCCCTTATCTCCTTATCTCCTTACCTCCTTCTACCTTCAGCCTTTCACCTAACCACTCAACTACTCAACTATTTTAACCAAATTAGACATTAGACATTGGACATTGGACATTGGAAAAAATACTTTTTTACTTTCTAACATTCTAACTAAACTACCAAACCACTCAACTATTTTAACCAATATAACCAATTTTGACATTGGACATAAGACATTGGTAAATGGGAATTGGGAATTTGGAATTGGGAATTGAACCCT
>NZ_CEXZHP010000124.1:3199-4603 GCF_982775275.1 Nitrosophilus sp. | reverse complement strand
AATAAAAGTGTATTTACTAAAAATAGTTACTGCTATTAAATATGCAAGAAAAAGAGAAAAATATAGACTCTTTTTAATATCTTTAGTTTTTTTAAAATCTATGTAGATTAAATATATAGACAATAATATTAAAATAACCAATAAAAAGATAAATTTTCCCATTATTTAGCTTTGTCCTTAAATTTGTTTAGAAATTTTTCTATTTTTGGCGAAATGACTATTTGACAATATTTTTGATTTGGATTTAGTTGATAATAGTTTTGATGATAATCTTCAGCATCATAAAAGGCTTTATAATTTTCTATTGTAGTTACTATTTTATTATTGAATTTTGGATTTAATTTTTTAATCAACTCTTTTGCTATCTTTTCTTGAGAGCTGTCAATAGGAAAAATTACACTTCTATACTGCGATCCAATATCTGCCCCTTGCCTATTAAGTTGAGTTGGATCATGTATTTCAAAAAATATTTCCAAAAGCTCTTTAAAACTTATAATATTTTGGTCATATGTTATTTTTATAACCTCAGCATGACCCGTTGCGCCGCTGCATACTTGTTCATATGTTGGATTTTCTCTTTTTCCTCCGCAGTATCCGCATTTTACTTCGATTACGCCTTTTACCCTTTTAAAAACAGCATCTAAGCACCAAAAGCATCCACCACCAAAAATTGCCTTATTTATCATTTTAGCCTCTTTATATCTTCTAATAAATCATCACAATTTTTCTCTTGAGCAAAACAGCTAAGGGTATTGCATAGCATAAAATCTTTACTATTTTGTGTTTTTAACAAAATAAATGGATGAATAAAATCTACCTTTTTTACGCACTCTATAAGAGAGTTTTGATTGGATTTGATTATTAGATCATCTTTTAAAAATCTTGTTATATCCTCTACAAATAGTGCACAATATGGAAGGAATTTATATATTTTTTCACTATAATATTCAAGTGTTAAAAAGGAAAATTTTTTATATTTTTCATCAAATAAACTTCCAAGAGTTAACATTGTAGAGGTTATGGTTGCCGCACTACTTGGATATGTGGCGTCTGTATAGTCTGAGGGGGTTTTAAATTCGTTTTTACTAAAATACCATTTTCCCTCTTCCCAAAACTCAATAAGAGCATCATTTACCAATTTTACGCTAAGCATTAGATACTCTTCATTTAAGGTTGTTTTATAGCCTTCTTGTAAAGCTTTGCTAAGATATGCATAATCTTCCAAAAAACCTTTAATTTTAGGTTTTTTATCTATCATAGAGACATGATATAGTCTATCATCTATATAATTTTTCTCAAGCAATCTTTTTAGTCCCTCTTCGGCCCATTCAAAATATCTGTTTTCTATTCTTGAGGCAATAAAGAGGCTCTCTATCATCATAGCATTCCATGAGGTAATGATCT
>NZ_CEXZHP010000124.1:0-3099 GCF_982775275.1 Nitrosophilus sp. | reverse complement strand
CTTGAGGCAATAAAGAGGCTCTCTATCATCATAGCATTCCATGAGGTAATGATCTTTTTATCTATAAATGGATATGTTTTTTCCTTTCTTAACTCTTTTAAAGCACTAAATACTTTATCTTTTTTTTCAAACTCACAAAAATCTTTCAATCTTATAATATTTTTTCCTTCAAAGTTTCCCTCTTTTGTTATAGATAATTTATCAAAAATCTCTTTTATCTCTTTTTCGCTAAATCCATCTTTTTTAAGTTTATTATAAATCTCATCAAAACTATAAACAAAATATTTTCCCTCTTCTCCTTCAGAGTCAGCATCACTTGCTGAGTAATATAGATAATTTTCGCTCATAAAATCGATCATAAAATCCAATATCTCAAAAGCTATACTTTTATAAAAACTCTCTTTGGTGACAAAATAGGCAAGAAGATAGCTTTTTGCGATCAAAGCGTTATCGTAAGCCATCTTTTCAAAATGGGGAACTAACCATTTTTCATCAACGCTATATCTACAAAACCCACCGTCTATCAAGTCTCTAATTCCCCCTTTAGCCATATTTTTAAGGCTATTTGTAGCCATATTTAGAGCCTCTTTGTTGTTGGTTATTTGATATATTTTAAGTAGTGTGTTTATAATGGATGTTTGCGGAAATTTAGGTTTTGAGCTGAACCCTCCGTTAACAGGATCGTAGATGGTTTTTACGCTTTTTAAAAATTTATCTATTATATTTAGGTCAAGTTTAACGGCTTTTTTAGGCTCATTTGGCGATTTTATAAACTTATCTATCTCTTTAGCCTGATTTACTATTTCATTTGGATTTTTTTGCCAGATTTCGTATATTTTTTTTATTAGCTGCAAAAATCCCATCATATTATATTTTGGTTTAGGGGGAATATAAGTTGCCGCAAAAAAAGGCTTTTTATCAGGAGTCATAAAAATAGATAGAGGCCAACCTCCTGGTTTTTGATTTAAAAGCTGATAAACTTCTTGATAATATTTGTCAATATCTGGTCTTTCCTCTTTATCAACTTTTATAGATACAAAATGATTATTTAAAAAATCCGCGATCTCCTTATTTTCAAAAACCTCTTTTTCCATTACGTGGCACCAGTGACAGCTGCTATATCCAATGGATAAAAATATTATTTTATTCTCTTTTTTTGCTTTTAAAAAAGCCTCATCACTCCATGGATACCAATCAACCGGATTGTCTGCGTGCTGCAAAAGATATGGGGAGTTTTCTTTTATAAGTCTGTTTGGCATAAAAAATCCTTATTTTTTTTGTTATATTCAAACTATTTAAAAGGCTAAAGTAAATTTAGTTAAAATATCATAAATTTGGTGTTTTAGTTAAATTTTTGCAAAACTAAGCAAGGAAAAAGTATGAGAAAATCAATATTGTTAATATTTTTATTATCATTTAATCTACTTGCCTTTGGCTCTTTTAAGATGCAAGATAAAATATTGGAGCCTCAAGAAGCCTTTAAGCCTAAAATGGAAATAGAAAAAAATGGGCTTAGATTTAAAATAGATTTGGAAAAAGATATCTATCTATATAAAGACAAAATTAAGCTTTTTTTAGTGGCGCCAGAAAAAAGAGAGATAAGATTAGATCTGCCAAATCCTAAAGAGTTGCACAAAGATAAAGTTTATTTAAATAGTTTAGAGTTTTTTGTTCCATTTTCAGATCTTCCATCTGGAAAAATTGAGCTAGAACTTAGTTTTCAAGGTTGTGCGAAAGCTGGGATTTGCTATCCACCTATAAAAAAGAGGTTTTACGCAAATATTGAAAAAAAAGAGAAAAATTTTAAAAAAAGTGTAAGTGAGGAAGAAAGTATTGCCTCTGTTTTAAAAAATAGAGGTATTTTTATAATTGTTTTAACTTTTTTTGGTTTTGGGCTACTTCTTGCTTTAACTCCCTGTATATTTCCTATGATTCCTATTCTTTCATCCATAATTGTTGGGACTAAAAATATAACAACCAAGAAAGCCTTCTTTTTATCTTTGGTTTATGTTTTATCTATGGCTTTAACATATACGATTGCCGGGGTATTGGCTGGTCTTTTTGGCTCAAATATTCAAGCGGCTTTTCAAAATCCTTGGATCATATCGCTGTTTGCTTTAATTTTTGTTGCTCTTGCTTTTAGTATGTTTGGATTTTACGAGATATCTCTTCCAGCTTCAATTCAGACAAAGCTTGCTAAAAAAAGTGACGAAGCCGGCAGTAAAGGTGGAGTTTTGGGTGTTGCTATTATGGGATTTTTATCAGCGTTGATAGTTGGACCTTGCGTTGCGCCACCACTTGCTGGAGCACTCATATATATAGGGCAAACAGGTGATGCCTTATTGGGAGGTATAGCTCTTTTTTCATTAAGCTTGGGAATGGGAGCGCCTCTTATACTCATAGGAACGGGGGCTGGAAAATTTATGCCAAAACCTGGGGCTTGGATGGAGGCTGTTTCCAAAACTTTTGGCGTTATAATGTTGGCGGTAGCCATTTGGATGCTTGAGAGGATTTTGCCTTCTTTTATAACTCTTTTACTATGGGCGGCTCTACTAATAGGAAGTGCCGTATATTTAAGGGCATTTGAGGGGATAGAAAAAGGGGCGCACTGGTTTAACTATTTTAAAAAAACGTTAGGAATTCTTCTTTTTATCTATGGAATTTTTCTTTTTTTTGGTGCTTTTACCGGCGCAAACAATATTTTGGATCCTCTGAAGGTTTTAAAATATAAAACCTCAAATACATATATAAAAAAAGAAAAGATAGAGTTTAAAAAGATATATTCCCTAAAAGAGTTAAAAGAGATTTTAAATAATTCTAAAAAACCGGTATTAGTAGATTTTTACGCCGATTGGTGCGTAAGTTGTAAAGAGTTAGAACACAATACTTTTCAAGATAATAAAGTTAAAGAAAAATTTAAAAATTTCATTCTCGTTCAAGCAGACGTTACATCAAACTCTAAAGAAAATAAAGAGTTATTGAAACATTTCAATCTATTTGGGCCTCCCGCTATTTTATTTTTTAAAAACGCTAAAGAGTTAAAAGAATATAGAGTTATTGGATATAAAGAGCCAAAAGAGTTTTTGGATATTTTAGATA
>NZ_CEXZHP010000123.1:0-4608 GCF_982775275.1 Nitrosophilus sp. | reverse complement strand
GTGCATAATCGATCTTTAACTCTTTAATCTTTTTTAAAACCTCTTTTGAATAGACAAATTCCGCTACTGTTTTTATTTTTGCCTCATCGGCAAAATTTTTAACTGTTTTGACTATAAGTTCAGAGTTTTTATGGGTAGTTATATCTTTTATTAAAGATCCGTCAATTTTAATATAATCTATTTTTAGATTTAATATATGCTCAAAATTGGAATATCCGCTTCCAAAATCATCAATGGCTATTTTTGCACCCATACTTTTTATAATAGATACAAAATCTCTAACAGCGTCATAATCATCAATTGCAGCACTTTCTAATATTTCAAAAGTAACCCTTTTTGATAGATTTGGATACTTTTTAAAAAGATTTCCCAAAAATTTTAAAATATTTGGATTTGATATATCTTCTATAGATATATTTAAAGCAAAATCACAATCTTTGCCGTTAAAAAATTCAAAACTTTTTTTAAAAACTGTTTTTGTAAAACTTTCATATAGTTTTGTCTCTTTTGCGATTTGAAGGTATGGAAAAATAGATTCGATTTTTTCTTTATCGTTTTTTAGTCTAGCCAATACCTCATATTTGACGATTTTATTTTCGTATGGATCAAAAATTGGCTGAAAATATGGAAGAATAAGGTCTTTGTCTATGGCATTTTTTAAAATTTTTGTTTTTTTAATATTTTCTTCTATTTTTTCATAAAAACCAAGATTTTCACTATATATAAAATATGATCTTCTAAGATCTTTTTTAACATGTTTTAGCGCCATATCGGCAGTTTCTATTAAAGGTTTTTTGGTAGTTATACCTATGCTTACCGATATATGAATCTCTATATTGTTGTAGATAAATTTATTTTTTTTAAAATAATCTATTATTTTTTTTGCAATTTTTTTAATATCAAAACTATCTTTTGACATTAATATTCCAAAATCATCTCCGCCGATTCTGTAAAATTTTGCCTTTGTCTCTTTAGGAACAATATTTTTTAAAGCTTTTGCTACCTCTTTTAATAAAAAATCACCAGTTTTTATACCGTAAAAATCGTTATAATGTTTAAATCCGTCAATATTTACGATAAAAAAGACCGGATCTTTTATATTTTTTTTATCTTGATCTAAAACTCTTCTATTTAAAAGACCCGTTAAAGAATCAATTCTTGCCATATTTTGTAGTTTTTTTTGCATCAATTTTAGCTGAATATTTTCTTTGTCAACTAAAAAAAGAAGATATAAAATAATTATTATTGCACCGATATAAAAAATTATTAAAACTACATATAATGTGGTTAAAAAATTTAACTCTTCGTTTGCCGATTTTATAAACTCTTTTATAGTCTCTTTTAATTTATTTTTTGAATCACTGTTTAAAATCATATTTAAATATTTAGTATAAAATGGAAAATTGTTAATAAAAAGTTTTAGATGGGATAGCAAGACTTTATGAAACTCGTCGGTTTTTTTATCTTTAAAATTAAATTTTTCCAATTTTTTAAAATTTGTTTTTATCTCTTCTATAAAATCTTCATCAAAACTGTTTTTAGCTAAAAAAATAGATGAGATTGTTTTTATTACTAGCTTTTCATAATTCGCCACTTTTTCATTATCCTTTTTATCTAAAATTTGAGGAATTTTACTAATTAAAGTAGAGAGATACATTGTTGAATTTTTAATAGTTGAGTTTATGCTTTCAAAATCGTTTATAGCCTCAATTTTATCGTATATTGCTTTTTATAATCTAAAAATTTTTTATAAACATCTTTATGCTCTTTTTTTATGGGAGTGTTTTGGATATATTCCAAAGCTTTTTCTATATCTTTTTGGGTATTAGTAATTGAGTCAAAATTCTTATAAAGAAAAAAAGTGCTTTCCAATATCTCATAATCTAACAGCACCTCTTGTGTTTCAAGATGATGAAAAGCGTTTAAGACTTTGTTATTTTTTAAAAAATAGGATTTCGTAAAGTTTTCAAAAAGAAGCAACATAAGTATTGCTAATACTCCTATAATTGTTGCAAAGATTATTCTTTTTTGGAGTTTCATCTGTTTTCTTTTAAAATTTTAGGTTTTTCTCCGGTTAATGTTTTTAAAAAGGCTATTAAAGCTTTTTTTTCCTCTTCGCTCAATCTAAAGCCAAGATTGTGATAAGCCATTTTATCTATAGCTTCTTGAAGAGTTTCGACACTCCCATCATGGAAATAGGGAGCCGTTAAAACTATATTTCTTAAAGAGGGCACTTTATATCTATATCTGTCAAACTCCCTTTTTGTAATCTCGTATCTATCACCAACTGGAGCTTTATCGTATGGATTTATGGCTCCAATTTTTTGATAAGAGTTTCCTCCGATATTTATACCGTTATGGCAGGTGATGCACCCTAATTGTTTAAAAAGAAGATAACCTTTTTTTTCAAGGGGAGAGAGGTTTGTCTCTTTTCTTAAGAATCTATCAAATTTTGAATTTGGGGTTATTAAAGCCTTTTCAAACTCAGCAATTGCGTCTAATACCATCCAATATTTAATGTTGTCGGTTTTATAAACCTTTTTGAAAAGCTTTTTATAAAATTTATTGTTATTTAATCTTCTCTCTATAGTTTTTGCATCCATCGCCATCTCGTTTGGTGCGTGAACCGGACCGTTTGCTTGATCTTTTAGATCTTTTGCTCTTCCGTTCCAAAACTGCCTAAAATTAAAATATGAATTATAAACCGTCGGAGCGTTTACCCTGCCTTTTTTGCCTCCTACACCTATAGAAACAGGTCTTGGATCGGCTCCTCCGTGATCAAAATCGTGACAGCTTGCACAGCTTACTGATTTGTCTTTTGATAAAATCGGATCGAAAAAAAGATATTTTCCAAGCAAAGCTTTATCTTTATTGTATTTAATTGTTTGGGGCAGTGGCGTTATAGGTTCTTTTGCCGTTAAAAATATTGTAAAAAAAATAAAAATAATAATCTTTCTCATTAAATCCCCAAAATTTTAAATTTTTTTAGTGCTTATTATATCTTATCTATTTTTAACCCTCTTTGAAAGGAATATAAATTTTTTTAATGAGAGTTTTGCTTTTTTATCGATTTTATACTCTATTAATGAAAGATAGTTTAGTATATCTTTTCTTGAAAGATTGCTTCTTTTTTCATATTTTTTTAAAATATATCTCGGAATTTTTATTTTTGAGTTTAAAAATTTTTTTGATAGTTTTTCGTATATTTTTTTATCTTTTTTATAGCAAAGTCTTGCAAAAACAAAAGGAAGTTTATATTTTTTAAACCATAAAGCGGCTAAATCTTTACAACTTTTATCGATTTTGTATCTTTTGAGAGCTTTGTCTCCTATTAGGATCTCTCCTTTTTGATTTAAAACCTTTGCAAGAATATTTGACGTGTTTGATTCAAGATCTACTCTATCTTTATCGCCGCATACTATAACGCTTAAAACCTCTTTTTTTGCTATTATTCCAACGTCTGTGCATTTTTGATTTTTTGAAAATATGCTTGAAATAAAGGCTGCGTCAATTTTATTTTTTTTAAATTCTTCATTGATTTTTGAAGGCACTCCCTTTTTATGTTCAAGTGCGGCTCTATCTGCTGGGTTTTTTAAATATCTTTTTAAAAATATATAAAAAGGTAATAGGTTTATATAATCTATCTTTGCAAAAATCATGGCAAGATTATACCATTTTTAAAAAAAATGGTTTTTGATATAATAGAGCTCTAAAAAATTAACGGGGAAAAAAATGGTTACGATAGAGTTTTTAGGACCTATAGAAAAAAAATCTATAAAAATAGAGGCAAAAAATTTAAAAGAGGTAGCTTTAAAGCTAAAAGAGGATAAAGAGCTCTCTAAATGGATAAGTGAATGCGCGGTTGCGATAAATGATAAGATAGTTGATAATTTGGATATTGAATTAAAAGAGGGAGATAAAATATCTTTGCTTCCTCCTGTTTGCGGCGGATAAATCTTTAAAAGAGATAAAGGATTAAGATGTTAGAGCTTTATAATGGCCCTCTTGATGTGGATGAGATATTTAGTAGATGGAGGATATGGGGAGAAGATAAAAATTTTGGCGCATTTATAACTTTTGTTGGAACCGTTAGAGAAGAAGGGGGGATTGAGGCTTTAAGTTTTGACGTTTATGAGCCTATTTTAAAGGAGTGGTTTGAAAATTGGCAAAAAAAAGCAAACGATATGGGGGCATATCTAAAGATGGCTCACTCGATAGGCGATGTGAGAGTGCATACCTCCTCATATATGGCCGGGGTTTTTTCTCCTAAAAGAAGAGTCGCCCTAAATTTAATCGAAGAGTTTGTGGAAGATTTTAAAGCAAGTGCGCCTATTTGGAAATATGACGTTATAAATAAAAAAAGAGTTTATGCAAAAGATAGAAGTCAAAAGATAAAGGGAGCGGGAATATTGGATATTGGTTAAAATGGTTGAGTGGTTGAGTAGTTGAGTGAGCAAGCGCAAAGCGAAGCTTTAGGAAGTAAACTGCTTTACTTCCGTGCGCTTGCGAAAGCTACGACTATATGCGAACCCTAAATCTAAGGATTTTAGTGGTGAGCATAGGAGTAGCTGGTGAACCTTGATGCAAATCAAGCGAGTAAAACGAGCG
>NZ_CEXZHP010000122.1:0-4744 GCF_982775275.1 Nitrosophilus sp. | reverse complement strand
TTTTACAAGTTTCTATATCTGCTTTTAAATATACAATAATGTTATTTTTAACCATCTGCCTTATAGCTTTTCTAGATTCTTTATATGGAGATACAAAACTACATACAGTTGAAATAGAATTTTTTTGAAGTGTTTGTATAAGATGACCTACTCGTTTTATATGTCTATTTCTATCATCTCTTGAAAAACCAACATTTGGTATAAGCTCTCTTATATCTTTAGAATCAATCCTCTCAAGTGGAATATCAAATTTTTGTAACTCTTTATAAACTCTATCTGCAATAGTTGTTTTACCACTAAGCGGAAGTCCTGTAAACCAAAGATTAAATGGCTCAATTCTTTTTTTGCCCCATTTTATCTTAAACCATACTCTCTCATGTGCCCAGTATAAAGCAATTTTTAATATAGTTTCTATTAAACCTGCAACAATAGCAAGATCTAATCTTCCAAAGAAAAAATAAACAATAATAATAGTAGTGGTAGTAGCTACTATTCTCCAACTAACTCCTTTTACAATAGATCGTTTATTTGTCTCTTTATACATCTATATTTTTACAACCCCATTCTGGAAAATTTTCTCTTATATAACGATTTAATGCAATCTCTGCTTTTGTATATGTTTTACTACTGACTATATTTTCTTCATGTATATTAACAACCATTCCAGCACCAACAGTATTATTTGTAACTCTATCTACAACAATAAAACTTCCTGTTTGTTTATTTTTACTATATAAATCTATTGCAATTGAGTTGGTAAGTACAATGTTACAAGAAGCTATATCATTTAGTTGTAATTTATCAACTTGTATCTTTTTATAACTATTAATATCTATTTTATAGTTTATTTTTTCAAAGCTACCAATAGTAGTCGATGTAGCTCTTTTAATATCATAATGTTTTTTAATACTCATTGGATTTTCATCCATCCAAACAAGCATTACTTCAAAAGAATTAGAAACCTTAGGTAATGCATTTGAATGCACTATAACATCTCCACGACTAATATCAATTTCATCTTCAGTTGTTAATGTAATAGCCATAGGAACATAAGCTTTTTTAGTTATTGCATTGTTGTTTTTTTCAGTAATATCACCAGCATTAATAATACTTTTAACTTTTGTAGTTTTTCCAGATGGTAGTATAGTTATTTCATCACCAACTGCAACACTTCCAGAAGCAATTGTTCCGCAAAATCCTCTAAAATCTAAATTTGGACGATTTACATATTGTACTGGTAGCCTAAAATCTTCTTGCTTTATTTTTTTAGATATATCCATTGTATCTAAAAGTTCTAAAAGAGCTTTACCATTGTACCATGGTGTCTTTTTACTTTTGTTTACAACATTATCTCCATTAAGAGCACTAATTGGAATGTAGTATGTATTTTCAATATTTAATTCATTAGCTAATTGCATATAGGCTTTTTTTATTTCTTCAAATATATTTTGTGAATAATTAACCAAATCAATCTTGTTTATAGCTACAATAATATGTTTTATGCCAAGAAGATTAACAATAAAGCTATGACGTTTTGTTTGAGTTAATATACCCTTTCTTGCATCTATAAGTATAATAGCAACATCTGCAGTTGAAGCACCTGTTACCATATTTCTTGTATATTGTTCATGCCCTGGAGTATCTGCTATTATAAATTTTCTATGTTCAGTTGTAAAAAATCTATATGCTACATCTATTGTTATACCTTGTTCTCTTTCACTTTGAAGTCCATCAACAAGTAAAGCCATATCCAATTTTTTACCTGTAGTTCCATACTTTTTACTTTCATGTTCAGCAGCACTTAACTGGTCATCAAAAATCATTTTAGAATCATAAAGCATACGACCTATAAGTGTACTTTTTCCATCATCAACACTACCACATGTTAAAAAACGGAGCATATCTTTATTTTCATGTTCTTTAAGATATTGTTCAATATCTACAGATACATTATTTTTTAATCTATTTGACATTTTAGAAATACCCCTCTATCTTTTTCTTTTCCATAGCACCTTCTTGATCTTTATCTATAAGACGTCCTTCTCTTTCACTAGATGTAGAAAGTAACATCTCTTTAATGATTTCAGGTAGTGTAGATGCATTAGAATTAATAGCACCTGTAAGTGGATAACAACCAAGTGTTCTAAAACGTACCATCTCCTTTTTAGCAGTTTTTCTTAACTCTTCTGGCATTCTTTCATCATCTACAAGTATTTTTGTTCCTTCATATTCAACAACCTCTCTCTCTTTAGCAAAATAAAGAGATGGAATTTTAATATTTTCTTTATATATATACTGCCAAATATCAAGTTCTGTCCAATTACTAAGAGGAAATACTCTTACACTTTCACCTTTATTTATCTTAGTATTATAAATATTCCAAAGTTCTGGTCTTTGATTTTTGGGATCCCATCTATGATGTTTATCACGAAAAGAAAATATACGTTCTTTAGCACGACTTTTTTCTTCATCACGTCTTGCACCACCAATTACCGCATCATAAGCACCATTATCAAGTGCTTGTTTAAGTGCTTGAGTCTTCATAATATCTGTATGTACTTTACTACCATGTATAAAAGGATTAATATCCATCTTAATCCCTTCTGGATTAGAATACACAACCAGATCAAATCCCAATTCTTTAGCACGTTCATCACGAAACTCTATCATCTCATGAAACTTCCATAAAGTATCAACATGTAAAAACTTAAATGGTATTTTTGCTGGTGCAAATGCTTTTAAAGCTAAATGAAGCATTACAGAACTATCTTTTCCTACACTATACATCATGACAGGATTAGAAAATTCTGCTGCTACTTCACGAAGTATATAAATACTCTCAGCCTCTAGTTGCTTTAAATGGGTTAGTTTTTTTTCTATTAACATTTTTTAAAATTCTCACTTATATATTCTATTTCTTCATCCCTTATATAAGGATTCATTGGTAAACTCATAATCTCTTTACTTGTCTTCTCTGCTATAGGAAAATCACCTTTTTTATAACCTAAATAAGCAAAACACTCTTGTAAATGCAAAGGCATTGGGTAGTGTACTGCTGTTGGTATTCCTTGCTCTTTTAATTTTACTTGTAATTCATCTCTGTTTTTTACTCTTACAGAGTATTGGGCAAAAGCTGAAGTACAATTTTTATCAATATATGGTAATGTTAACTCTCCATTCTCCATTATCAATTTTTCATTATACTTTCTTGCTACATCTTGTCTTAGGGCTAAATCTTTTTTATAGTATTTTAATTTTACATCTACTATAGCACATTGAAGAGTATCCATTCTTCCACCCATACCTATATATTTATGATGGTATCTTTTATTTTGTCCATGAACTCTAAGCATTTTTATTTTTTCAGCTAACTCACTATTGTTTGTAAGAACTGCCCCTCCATCTCCAAAACATCCAAGTGGTTTTGCAGGAAAAAAACTTGTAGTATAAATATCGCAATGATGAACTTCTGCTCTATCTTTATATGTTGCTCCAAAGCTTTGAGCTCCATCAATTATAACTTTTAAATTATATTTTTTAGCAATTTTATTTATTTCATCCATATTAGATGGTTGTCCATATAAACTAACAGCTATTATTGCTTTTGTTTTAGGAGTAATCTTTTTTTCTATTTTAGTTACATCTATATTGTAAGTTTTTTCATCTATATCTACAAATACTGGCTTTGCACCTAAAAATGCAATAGTCTCAGCAGTTGCTATAAATGTAAATGTAGTGGTGATTATTTCATCATCTAGTTTTATATCAAGTGCCATCATAGCAAGAAGTAGGGCATCTGTTCCACTACTACAAGTTATAGCATATTTTGCCCCTGTAAAGTTTTCTAAATTTTTTTCTAAGCTAGTAACTGCATTACCCATTATATAGTTTGCATTATTTAAAACTTTGTCTATCTCTTTTTCAAGTTCATTTTGGTATAAAAAATACTGTTTTTTTAAGTTTGCAAAATCAATATTACTTTTTTTATCTTGCTCTAAAAATTGTTTAGGTGTTATTGCAATTTCTGGATATCTTTCAAGCATACCACTATCTCTTGTAATAACTTTTGCATTTACTGCTTTTGCTGAAGCTATAACTTGAGAATCTTCTATATCTTCATAATCAAGTTCAAGATATGATGGAGTTTTAGCTATTTTAAAACATGAAAGGAACTCTTTTATAAAATTATGTACAATTTTTAACTTTTGTTTTCTTGTAAGATATGGATTTGATATTGAAAGATCACCATACTTTAAAAATTCAAAATTATCAATTGAAGAAGAAGAAATAAACGCATTACTGCTATATTTTAAAAGATCAAAAACCTTCACAGATTCAGGATGCTTTTCTCTTCGCTCCTTCTCATAATAATCAAGTAAAATATTTAGATCAAGAAGAATGTTTTTCATTATAGAACTCCGATGCTGCTTCATACATTCTTTCATCATCATTTAAGTTAGATGAATGTGTATTCATACCAATTTCACGCCAATGTTTTTCTACATACTCATCACTAAATAATTTTTCATTAACATCCTCTAGCTCTATTTTTTTTACAATAACACCTTTATTTGAGAACGAATTTAAAAACCATAAAATTTTTTCAGCAAGACTATTGTCGTTTATATTTACTGAGAGTTGCATACTATATCTCCTTTAATTCACCATCTACTATAATATATCTACTATTATCAAAATCATCTATTGCTTCACCATCTTCATTAAATACAAGAGTATTTCCAGC
>NZ_CEXZHP010000121.1:0-4829 GCF_982775275.1 Nitrosophilus sp. | reverse complement strand
GAGGACAAAATCGCAAAGCTTTCGCTCAATTTGTAATTTTTCAGAGGGTTCAATTTGGCATTATAAAAAATAAAGGGGGCAGTTATGGTTTATCATAGAAAAAAGATATACAATCCAGAATCCCATGAGAGTGTAAATGAGAGAAAGATTTTTGGCGGAGATCCAACGGGTATTTTTGAATTAAATAAGATTAAATATCAATGGGCATACAATCTTTGGGAGATGATGCTTGCTAATACTTGGTTTCCAAAAGAGGTAGATATGACCGGTGATGCAAGAGATTATAAACTATTAACAGACGCTGAAAAACTTGCATATGATAAAGTTTTAGCTCAACTGATATTTATGGACTCATTGCAAACAAATAACCTAATAGATAATGTAAACCCTTACATTACGGCCCCTGAAATAAACCTCATTTTGGTTAGGCAGGCTTTTGAAGAAGCCCTTCATTCCCAAAGCTATGCGGTAATGGTAGATAGTATTAGTCAAAATACTGATGAGATATATGAGCTTTGGAGAGAGGATCTTCAGTTAAAGCAAAAAAATGACTATATCGCAAAAGTTTATGAGGATCTTGCAAAAAATCCAAGCGATGAAAATATAGTAAAAGCGATGTTTGCAAACCAAATATTAGAGGGAATATACTTTTATAGCGGATTTACCTATATGTATACCTTGGCAAGAAGTGGTAAAATGTTGGGTTCTGCGCAAATGATAAGATTTATTCAAAGAGATGAAGTAACACATCTTTTAATTTTCCAAAATATGATAAACACTACAAAAAAAGAAAGACCGGAACTTTTTACCAAAAAACTTATAGACGATGTTTATAAAATGTTCGAAGGAGCAGTGGAGCTTGAATCAAGCTGGGGCAAATATATTACTCAAGGTCAAATTTTAGGTTTAACAGATGAATTGATAGAGCAATATATCAAATACCTCGCTGATGATAGATTGCAAAGAGTAGGGCTTGAACCTATGTATAACGTGGAACATCCTATTAAATGGGTTGACGATTTTGCAAAATTTAACGATCAAAAAACAAACTTTTTTGAAGGTAACGTTACAAACTACTCTAAAGGAAGTTTGAGCTTTGATGACTTCTAAAAATTTATGCGCACTACAGTTTAAAACAGGCGAGGATTTTGAGAAAAATTTGAAGATCTTATGCGATCTAATAAAAAATTGTCCGCAAAATTCAATAATTGTAGCCCCGGAAGTATGTTTAACCGGATTTGCATACGATAGATTTGAAGAGGCGACAGATTTTGGTAAAGAGGCAATTAAAAAGATAATCGATCTATCCGATAATAAAATCATAACATTTACGATGATTGAAAAGATAGATGATAGATTTTATAACGTGGCAAAAGTTATATATAACAAAAATATTGTATATGAACAGCCAAAAGTTAAACTTTTTAAGTTTGGCGGAGAAACAGACTATTTTGACAGCGGAACATTAGATGATATTAAAATTTTTGAGATAGATAAAATAAAGTTTGGTCTGTTAATCTGTTTTGAGCTAAGATTTTTAGAAATTTGGCAAAAACTCAAAGGCAGCGATATTATATTGGTTCCGGCTATGTGGGGAAAGCTTAGAAAAAGACATTTTGAGCAGTTTACCGAAACTTTAGGTTTAATGAATCAATGCTTTGTGGTTGCAAGCGATAGCGCAAATGAAGATATGGCTAAAAGTAGCGCTATTATCTCTCCTTTTGGCGTTGCCTATAGAGATGATAGAAAAAAGATATTATGCAAAGAGTGCGATTTAGGCGAAATTAAAAAGATGAGAAGATATATGGATATTGGTTTATGAGTTTTTTTATAAAAAAAATAGAGTCACAAAAGTGTTTAAATCTAGCAAACGAGATAGATAAGATATTTCCTTTGGATAAAAGCGTAAAAGAGGCAATTGCGAAAACTCCAAGGGAGATATTTGTTCCAATGGGTTTTAAACATTTTGCCTATAAGCTTGATGCCCTTCCAATTTCATCCAATCAATGGATAAGTTCTCCATTAACCGTAGCTAAAATGACTCAATTTTTAGATCCAAAAGGTGCCGATAGCGTTTTAGAGATAGGTTGTGGAAGCGGCTATCAAGCAGCGATTTTAAGTAGGCTTTTTAGAAGAGTTTTTACAATAGAAAGAATTGAAAAATTGGTGGAAGAGGCTAAAAAAAGGTTTAGAGAGCTTGATATTTACAATATAAACATAAGATATTCTGACGGCCTTTTAGGATGGAGAGAGTTTAGCCCTTATGATAGGATACTATTTTCTGCTTCTATCGATGAGATTCCAAGATCTATATTTGATCAACTAAAAGATAAAGGCATTCTTGTCGCTCCCATAACCAAAGGAAAAAAACAGATAATCACAAAATTTATAAAAAACAAAGATATTATAGAAAAAGAGGAGCTAGAAGAGTGCCTTTTTGTTCCAACAAAAAGTGGCACAATTTAACGGGGGTGAGTTATGAAGTCGGTAGATATGAGTAGTGACGAGTTTTTAAATGAGCTGGAAAAGACAAAAAAATTTGCCGATAAAGTATGCAAACAGTTTGGATGGGTTTATAATCCAAGCGAAGAGGTAAATGAAGGTGTATTGATGGGCTTAACAAGAAATAAGCTTTTATATGGCAAAAGATTTTGTCCCTGTTTTTTGGTTATAGAAGAGGATGGAAAATTTAAAAGCGCAGACGATAGGATATGTCCATGCAAACCGGCTATTGAAAAAGAGATCCCTGAGATTGGAAAATGTCATTGCGGGATATTTTGCACACCAGAATATGCAAAAAGCCATAAACATTAAGGCTGCTAGAAATACCATAAAATAGGGATTGTTGCAATTATAAAATAAGAGTGCTACAATTTGATAACAAAATTTTAAAACTTTTAAAAGGTTTAAAAAATGAAGATAAATGATTTTGACAAACTTGGTTTAACAGGTGTCAAAAATGTATATTATAATTTGAGTTTTGATGAACTTTTTAGGCATGAGTTAGAACAAAAGGAGGGCGTTGAAACGAAACTTGGCGCCGTTGCAGTGGATACAGGTATTTTTACCGGAAGAAGTCCTAAAGATAAATATTTTGTAAAACAGCCTCCTAGCGAAAAATATATAGCTTGGGGAGATATCAATCAGCCGATCTCAAAAGAGATTTTTGATGAGCTTTTTGAAAAGACAAAAGAGTATTTGTCAAATAAAGATATTTACGTAATGGACGCCTTCGCAGGAGCTAGCGAAAAGAGTAAAAAAGCTATAAGAGTGGTAACTGAAATAGCGTGGCAGGCCCATTTTGTAAAAAATATGTTTATTAGACCAACTCAAGAAGAGTTAAAAGATTTTCATCCAAATTTTACTATGTATGTGGCCGCGGATCTTAAAAATGAAAAATGGAAAGAGCACGGTTTAAATTCAGACGTTTTTATAGTCTTTAACATCGAAGAAAATATAGCAATAATTGGTGGAACATGGTATGGAGGAGAGATAAAAAAGGGAATTTTTTCTATGATGAATTATTGGCTTCCTATGGAAGGAAAGCTATCTATGCATTGCTCTGCCAATATCGGTGAAAAAGAAGATGTGGCTCTGTTTTTTGGTCTAAGTGGAACGGGAAAAACAACACTTAGCGCTGATCCAAACAGAAGATTGATAGGTGATGACGAACATGGCTGGGATGATGAAGGCATTTTTAATTTTGAAGGTGGATGCTACGCAAAAGTAATAGGTTTGGACGCCCAAAAAGAGCCGGATATTTATGCCGCGATAAAAAGAGATGCTCTTTTAGAAAATGTGGTAGTTGACGAGAGTGGTAACGTTGATTTTGAAGACTCAAGCAAAACGGAAAATACAAGAGTAAGTTATCCAATCTATCATATTTGCAAGCACAAAGAGGATCTAAGAGGACCTCATCCAAAAAATATCATATTTTTAAGCGCGGACGCTTTTGGGGTGTTGCCTCCGGTTAGTAAGCTAACAAAAGAGCAGGCAATGTATTATTTCCTTAGCGGATATACCGCAAAAGTTGCGGGAACCGAGAGAGGCATCACAGAGCCGGTTGCAACTTTTAGCGCATGTTTTGGAGAGGCCTTTTTACCTCTTCATCCAACAGTCTACGCAAAGCTTCTTGGCGAAAAAATAGATAAGTATGATGTAAACGTTTATCTTGTAAATACAGGATGGACCGGAGGACCTTACGGAGTTGGAAAAAGGATGAGTCTCCCAGCTACTAGAGCTTGCATAAATGCAATACTTAACGGATCTATAAATGAGTCGGATTTTGATACTCTTCCGATATTTAATCTTTCAATTCCTAAATTTATAAAAAATGTAGATTCAAATATATTAAACCCAAGAAATACTTGGGAAGATAAAGAGGCTTACGATAAGCAGCTTAAACATCTGGCAAAACTCTTTATTGAAAATTTTAAAAGATATGAGGGATTTGGAAATTTTGATTATTCAAAGGCAGGACCTAGACTTTAATGGATAAGCTAATAGCTTATCCATTCTCTTTTGCAAAAAGATTATAGATCCCAAAGCTTTTTTCTTTTCCCGTTAGCACATAATATAGCTCATAATAGTTGTTTATTATATATTCAAAATCTTTTAAACTCTCGCTATCGGTAGCGATAAGAATCTCATCTTCTGGCTCTATTTTTAAATCTTCGGAAGGTAAGATGTAGATTTTATTTTTTCTTTTTAATAATAAAAATACTATTTTTATATGTTTTGTATAATCTGATCTTGATCTTTTGATATGAAATAGTCTTATGTCTCTTCCTTTTTTTAACTCGTTATAAAGAGCATATGAGTTTTCTTTA
>NZ_CEXZHP010000120.1:2847-4864 GCF_982775275.1 Nitrosophilus sp. | reverse complement strand
CAAAAATTGCATCCAACTTGAGCGAAATTTAGTAATTTTTCAGAACACTCAATTCCCATTTACCAATTCCAAACCCCAAATTACCAATAAAACAGAAAGGAAAAATATGAGTTTTCTAAAAGATTTCGATCCGGATGTTTATCAAATAATAGAAAACGAGTTAAAAAGGCAGACAGATCATCTTGAAATGATTGCAAGTGAAAACTTTACTAGCCCTGCTGTAATGGAAGCGATGGGTAGCGTTTTTACCAACAAATATGCCGAAGGATATCCAGGTAAAAGATATTATGGTGGATGTGAAAACGCCGACGCAATTGAAAATCTTGCGATTGAGAGGGCAAAAAAGCTGTTTAACTGCAAATTTGTAAATGTTCAGCCCCATTCCGGAAGTCAAGCAAATCAAGCCGTTTATATGGCTCTTTTGAAACCCTATGATAAAATTTTGGGTATGAGTTTAAGCCACGGAGGCCATTTAACCCATGGAGCAAAAGTAAACGCCAGCGGTAAACTTTATCATAGTTTTTTTTATGGAGTAAATGAGGATGGATGGATAGATTATGATAGAGTTAGAGATATAGCAAAAATCGTTCAACCAAAGATTATTGTTTGCGGCGCAAGCGCATATCCAAGAGAGATAGATTTTAAAAAGTTTAGAGAAATAGCTGATGAAGTTGGAGCGATTCTTTTTGCAGATATTGCCCATATCGCAGGTCTTGTAGCCGCAGGCGAGCATCCTAGTCCTTTTCCTTATTGTGATGTGGTAACCTCAACAACACACAAAACCCTTAGAGGCCCAAGAGGCGGGATTATTATGACAAACGATGAGGATATTGCAAAAAAGATAAATAGTGCTATCTTCCCAGGGATTCAAGGAGGTCCTTTAGTTCATGTTATAGCGGCAAAAGCGGTAGGTTTTGGAGAAAATTTAAAACCCCAATGGAAAACTTACGCACAACAGGTAAAGAAAAACGCCTCTGTTTTAGCGGAAGTCTTGATAGATAGGGGCTATAACGTAGTTAGCGGAGGAACGGACAATCATCTAATACTCGTTAGCTTTTTGGACAAAGATTTTAGTGGAAAAGATGCGGATGAAGCGTTAGGAAGAGCAGGTATCACCGTAAATAAAAACACTGTTCCTGGCGAAACCAGAAGTCCTTTTGTAACAAGCGGTATAAGGATAGGAAGTCCAGCTCTTACAAGCAGAGGGATGAAAGAGGAGGAGTTTAGGCTAATAGCCACAAAAATAGCAGATATTTTAGACAATATTGAAAATATCCAACTTCAAGAAAAAATAAAAGAGGAATTAACGCAACTAGCTAGAAAATTTGTAATCTATCATCAACCTACATATTAAGTTATAAAAAGGGTGAAATTATAAATTCACCCTTTTAAAATATATCTACTCAAGCACTTCTAAGACATTTTTGCCACATTTTTTAACCTTTCATTTAGTAAAATAAATTTATAATATTATGACACTTTAAAAAAGGGTTTAAAATGGATATTTTTGACACAAATGAGCCAAAAAAAGAGTCAAAAGAGGAAAAAGAGTTACATAATGAACTTGAAGATATTATTTTAAATAAAAAAGATAAATCTTTAGATATCAAAAAAATCGCACTAATTGGCGGTAGCGTTATATTGTTGCTACTTATAGTTATATCAATAGTCAAAATCTTTTCTCAAAAACCTCAACCTCAAACGGAAGATTTTTTCGCTTCTGCTCCGACTGAAGAAAAAAGCGTAGAAGAAAAAAGTTTTGAACAGGTTCCTATAATAAAAGAGGAAACAAAAGAGCCTGAAGAAGAAAAATTTGAAAAACTTGTTCAAGAGGTTATAAAGGAAAAAGAGCCTCAAGAAGTAAAAAAAGAGCCAAAAGAAGCTACTAAAAAAGAACCTATAAAAGAGGTAAAAAAAGAGATCCCTCAAAAAAGCGTAACTACTCCAAAAGCGGAGAAAAAAAGATTGTAAGCGGGGATTATTATGTTCAAGTTGGAGCTTTTTATAGATTGGCTCC
>NZ_CEXZHP010000120.1:0-2747 GCF_982775275.1 Nitrosophilus sp. | reverse complement strand
AGATTGTAAGCGGGGATTATTATGTTCAAGTTGGAGCTTTTTATAGATTGGCTCCTAGTAAGAAATTTTTAAAAAAGATTGAAGCAAATGGATTTAATTATGTTATAAAAACCGTTATAAACGATGATAGTGAAATTAAAAAAGTTCTAATCGGACCTTATGCTTCAAAAGAGTCTGCAAAAAAAGCCTTATTAAAAATCAAAAAAACAATAAAAAAAGATGCTTTTATAACCAGGATTAAATAATGATCTACTCTCATAGTTTTATGTTAGACGAATTTACTCCAATAGCGATATATGAAAAGATTAAAAAATTTTTTCCAAAAGAGCTAACATTTTTATTTGAAAGCGTGGTGTATACCAGCGAAGGAAACTTTAGCTATATAGTTGCCGGAGAAAAAGAAAGAATTTGGCATAAAGATCAAAAAAGTTATTATAAAGATGAAAAAGGTGAAGTTGTAGAGGTTGATGAAAATCCTCTTTTATTTTTAAAAAAATATTATAAAAAAATAGATTTTAACTATTACAGATCCAAAACAAGAGAACTTGGCGTAGGATTTGTAGACGGTTTTATAGGATATATCGGATATGATATGGTTGCGGAGTTTGAGCCTGTATTAAAAAAATATATGCAAAATCTAAAAGATGAAACAAATATTCCAGACTTTGATATGATAAGACCAAGACTAATCGTAGCTTATTCTCATAAAAATTCCACTCTAACATTAATAACCTCTCAAAAGGAGATTTTTGAAAATCTTTTTGAAAAATTAAAAAAAGAGCTTCTTGATACATATACTCACATTCCCTTAAAAAAAGCAAAAATCCTTGGGGAAGCAAAATTTGCTTTTGATAAAGAACGTTTTTTTGAAATGGTAAAAAAATCTAAACAGATGATAAGAAGTGGTGATGTATTTCAGATAGTTATGTCAAATAGATTAACCCAAAAGGCTATCGTAGATAGATTTAGTTTTTATAGAGCCTTAAGAAGCTTAAATCCATCTCCTTATCTATATCTGTTAGAATTTGAAGATTTTGCAATCGCCGGCAGCTCTCCGGAAGTTATGGTAAGACTAACAGATGGAAGAATACTTTTAAGACCAATTGCGGGGACAAGAAAAAGAGGAAAAGATATAAAAAAAGATAAAGAACTCGAACAAGAGATGTTAAACGATCCAAAAGAGAGAGCCGAACATATAATGCTTGTCGATCTTGGAAGAAACGACGTGGGGAGAGTTGCAAAAAAAGGAACGGTAAAGGTTACTTCTCTTATGAGAGTGGAAAAATATTCCCATGTTATGCATATGGTCAGTGACGTTGAAGCCGAACTTGATCCAAAATATGATATGTTTGATCTTTTTATGGCAACTTTTACCGCGGGAACTATGACGGGAGCTCCAAAAATAAGAGCTATGGAACTAATTGCAGAATTTGAAGGTTTAAAAAGAGGATATTATAGCGGAAGTATCGGTTATTTTGGATTTGACGGAAATATGGACAGCGCGATCACCATAAGAACCGCGCTTATAAAAAAAGATGAGATAATATTTCAAGCAGGTGCGGGAATAGTAGCCGATAGCAAACCCGAACTTGAATTTTTAGAGGTCAAAAACAAACTTGGCGCTTTGATGAATACTTTAAAAATATTAAGCGAGGAGTAGATGCTTTTTTTAATATTTGGCAATCCCGTTTCACACTCAAAATCGCCTCTTATGCACAATTTCGCCTTTGAAAAATTAAATATTAAAGCCTGTTATACCAGATATTGCTTAAAAGACCCAAAGGATCTTAGAAAAAAATTTTTTGATCTAAATATAAAAGGTGCCAATATTACCGTCCCTCATAAAGAAGAGGCTTTCAATATCTGTGACGAAGTTTTGGGCATAGCAAAAAAAATAGGAGCAGTTAACACAATAATAAAAAAAGAGAACCTTCTTTTAGGCTACAATACCGATGCACCTGGTTTTTTAGAGTCAATAGAAGAGTTTGATTTTAAAAAAGCACTTATTTTGGGTGCGGGAGGAACATCAAAAGCAATTGCGGAAATTTTTTATGAAAAAAATATCGATTTTTCCATTTTAAATAGAAGCGAAAATAGACTTCATTGGTGCAAGAAAAAAGGATTTAACTCTTTTAGTTGGAAAGATTTTAAGATCGATAAGTACGACCTAATAATAAACACCACAAGTGCTGGCTTAAATGACGATAATCTGCCAGCACCAAAAGAGATAATAAAAAAACTCTTTAGCAACGCAAAATATGCTGTTGATGCAATTTACGGGAAAGAGACCCCTTTTTTAAAACTTGCAAAAGAGTTTGATTTAAAAACAAAAGATGGGAAAGATATGCTAATTTGCCAAGGAGTTTTAGCTTTTGAGATTTTTACCGATTTTAAATATGATAAAAACGAGATCAAAAAATATATGAAAAAAGCTTTAAATTAAAAGCAAGGCATAAGCCTGCTTTTTATTGTATCTCTTTCATCATATCGGCTACCATAAACGCAAGCTCTAAAGCTTGATCCGCATTAAGTCTTGGATCGCACTGAGTATGATATCTGCTTTTTAGTCCCTCTTCGGTTATTGTGCTGCTTATACTTCCGGTGCATTCTGTTACGTTGCTTCCCGTCATCTCAAGATGGATCCCGCCAGCATAAGTTCCTTCTGCTTTATGAATCTGAAAAAACTGTTTTACTTCGCTTAAAATCTTTTCAATATCCCTCGTTTTGATCCCACCTTGTGTTTTATA
>NZ_CEXZHP010000119.1:0-4864 GCF_982775275.1 Nitrosophilus sp. | reverse complement strand
CCTTGGCGTAATTAGATTAAATTATAATAAAAGTTACCTTTATCCGCTAAAAGTTGGAAAAATACAGTCAATTGACTGGTAATTAAGAAAAATATTGGTAAAATTATAAAAAGTTTTGAAATAAGGAGAAGTTATGAGAAAAAGTTTATTAATCGGTCTATTTGCCGCTGCTTTAATATTTGGCGGATGTGCTAAAAAGAGTGTTGAGATAGAGGCTCCAGAAACGACTCAAGCTGCCGCTCAAGAAGAGACAGCTACGACAGTTAGTGAGGGCGAAGGAATTACAGAAGTTACCGCTGAGAGCGAAGAGGGTCTTAGTGAGGAAGAGTTAAAGATTCAAAAAATGAAAGCGATAGAGGCTGAAGCTAAAAAGATCTATTTTGATTTTGATAAATACAATATCAGACCCGATCAAGTTGAAAATGTAGATTTTGATGCAAAACTTTTTAATCGTGAAGATGCTGTAGAGTTTAAGATAAGAGTAGAAGGAAACTGTGATGAGTGGGGAACGGACGAGTATAATTACGCACTTGGTATAAAAAGGGCAAAATCCGTAAGAGACGCACTTGCTGCAAGGGGAGTAAATCCAGATAGAATGACGCTTATTAGTTACGGTGAAAGCAATCCAGTGTGTACTGAACACAACATCCCTTGCTGGAGAAAAAACAGAAGGGTAGAATTTACACTTCTTCCATAAAATATTTGAGAGGGTTTTATGAAAAATAAAATAGCTTTAATAACTCTTTTTCTTCTCCCTCTCTTTGCTAAAGAGCCTTCTGCGTTTGAGGCCGGCAATCTTGAGAGTCCAAGCCCTTACGGGCTTACTACCACGGAAAAATATATTCTTCAAAATAAAAAAAATATAGACTCCCTAAGAAAACAAAACGCGATAAACAGCGCAAAAATAAGTGAACTTGAGGAGAAAGTAGAAGGTCTTAGAAGTGTTGTTGAAGGGGTTGATTCCAATTTAAATGAAATTAAGCAAAAAATAAATCAACTTCTAGATGAAAAAAGCAAAGATAAAGAAGAATTAGAAGATAAAATCTCAAAATTAAACGAAGATTTAAACAAAACGATAACTTTGCAAAAAGAGAACTTTGAGCAGATAAAAAGTGTATTAGGCGAACTTACTTCACTCATAGATTCCATAAACAATAGTTATGTAAGCAAAGAAGAATTTAAAAAAGAGATAACCAATATCTACTCATATATAGATAAAAAATTTTTAGATCTGAAAAAATCTATAAAAAAAACCGCAATTTCCTCTAAAAGCGGCGCAACTATTTTTAGTGAGGCAAAAAAATTTTATAAGCTAAAAAAATATGACAAAGCCAAAGAGTATTTTTTAGCCTCTATAAAAAAAAGATATAAGCCGGCTACTTCAAGTTTTTATGTTGGTGAGATATGTTATTATCAAAAAGATTATGAATGTGCGATTGAATATTATAAAAAGAGTGCCAGTTTATATTCAAAAGCCTCTTATATGCCAACATTGATGCTTCATACCGCAATATCTTTGGAAAAAGTAGGTCAAAAGAAGCAGGCAAAACTTTTTTATGAAAATTTGATTAAAAAATATCCAAAAAGCAAAGCCGCCTCATTAGCGAAAAAGTATCTGAAAAAATTATAAAATTAAATTAATATAAACAAAAGAAAAATTTGATAAAATCAAATCTCAATTTATATTAGAAAGGTTAAATATGGCAATTGCAGACAACAAAGTCGTATCAATGGAGTATGAAGTAAGAGATGCGGCTACAAACGAAGTTATAGACTCAAACAGAGGGCAAAAGCCTCTACAATTCATAACGGGAAAGGGTCAGATAATTCCTGGATTAGAGAGCAAAATCAAAGAGATGAGCGAAAATGAAGAGGCTGATGTTTTAGTAAAAGCTCAAGATGCTTATGGACAAAAAGATGAAAATGCCGTTCAAACTCTTCCGATAGAACAGTTTGCGGGTATTGAACTTCAAGAGGGTATGACTCTTTATGGACAAGGTGAAAACGGAGAAACGGTTCAAGTTACCGTTAAATCTTTTAACGATAAAGAGGTTGTTATAGATTTTAATCATCCGTTAGCTGGAAAAGATCTTCTATTTACAGTTAAAATAGTTGGCGTTAGAGACGCAACTGCTGAAGAGGCTATGACCGGTCAAGTAATTGATCCAAATGAGTCTTGCGGATGTGGGACAGGTGAGTGTCACTAATTTTATCGTAAATTCTAGGGCCTCAAAGGAGGCCCTAAAATCCGCAAATATTTTAAAAAGTCTAAATATAAATGTTTTAATAGAGGGGCCAAAAGGCGTAGGAAAAGAGACTTTAGCAAGATATATAGCAAATGAAGCCCCTGTATTAAAAGATAATCTTTTAGAAATTGAAAATCTCCCTAAAAATTCTCAATCTGTTATTATTTTAAATATTCAAGAGTGTAAAAATCTTCATCTTCTTGAAGCAATTTCAAAAAAATTTAGAATAATAGCTACATCAAATTCTGCTACAAAAAGTGAAATAGTTGAAAAGATATTTCCTATTAAAATATATCTTCCTCCATTAAAAGAGAGAAAAGAGGATATTTTACCTTTGGCCGAGAAATTTTTGGATGAAGTTAAAAACAGTTTTTCTTCAAATATTGATTTAGATCTTGATTCGATCGATTTTGATTTGAGCGAAAACGGAGATTCTATAAAAAAAGAGGTATATTTTCATTTTTTTATAAAAAATATTAAAGAGTCACAAATAATTGAGTGTTTAGAAAAATATTTTGAGGAAAAAATCGGAACGAAAAATGATTATAAAGAGTTTTTGTATCTTTATGAAGTTCCGTTAATAAAAGCTGGATTTAAAAAATTTAAAAGTCAATTGAAAATGGCGGAGATGTTTGGATTAAATAGAAATACTTTAAGAAAAAAAATAAACGAAAATAAGGATAGGTTATGAAAAAAGTAGTCTTCTTATTTCCCGGGCAAGGGAGTCAAAAGATCGGTATGGGGAGAGACTTTTTTGAAAATACAGATCTTGCAAAAGAGTTGATAGAAGCTGCAAGCGATAGGCTAAAAATAGATTTTAAAAAGTTATTGTTTGAAGAAAATGAGGATTTAAATAAAACTCAATTTACTCAAAGTGCTATATTGCTTGTTAGCTCTATTGCTAACAAACTTTTTAAAAATATCTCAAATGTAGCTCCAATTTATGCTTTGGGGCACTCATTGGGCGAGTTTAGCGCATTGGTAAGCGTAGAGGCTTTGGACATAATTGATGGAGTGGAGCTTGTTTATAATAGAGGAAAATTTATGAATGAAGCCTCTAAGGGCGTAGACGGTGGAATGATGGTAGTGCTGGGATTGAGTGATGAAGATGTAGAAGAGATTTGCAAAGAGGCCAATAAAGAGGGCAAAAAGGTGTGGCCGGCAAATTATAATAGCGACGGGCAGATTGTCGTAGCGGGATTAAAAAATGACCTAAAATCGTTAGAAGAGGTTTTCAAGCAAAAAGGGGCAAAAAGAGCGATGCTTTTAAATATGAGCGTTGCAAGCCATTGTCCATTGATGGAAGATGCAAGAAAACCTCTAAAAGAGTATCTGGAAAAATTTATTAAAAATAACTTTTTGGCCCCTGTGGTATCAAACGTAACAGCAAGGCCCTATAACACTAAAGAAGAAGCCGTAAAACTACTTGATAGGCAACTGGTTGAGCCGGTGCTATATAAACAATCTATAAAAAATATAGAAAAAGAGATTGATATATTTATAGAGTTTGGGGAAGGAAACGTATTAAAGGGGTTAAATAGAAGATTAACAAAAGTTCCTACACTCTCTGTTTCTGATATGAAATCCCTTGAGAGTGCTCTAAAAGAGATATAAATATAAATTATGGAGATAATATGAAAATAGCTATAATGGGAGCGATGAAAGAGGAGATTGAACCTCTTTTAAATTATATGAACGATATAAAATCTTACGAGTTGGCAAACAATATCTATTATGAGGCAAAATATAAAGGAATTGAACTTGTTATTGCTTATAGCAAGATAGGTAAAGTTTTTGCGTCGTTAACAGCTTCTGTTATGATACAGCATTTTGGCGCAAAGAGACTTTTATTTAGCGGAGTAGCAGGAGCTATAAACGAAAGTTTAAAAATCGGAGATTTGATAGCGGCAACGAAACTTTGTCAGCATGATCTTGATATTACCGCTTTTGGGCATCCTTTTGGATATGTGCCTGAAGGAAAAATTTATATAGAGAGTGATAAAGAGCTTCTTTTTTTAGCAAAAGAGGTTGCAAAAGATAAAGGGATCGATTTAAAAGAGGGAATTATCGCAACAGGAGATCAATTTATCGCAAGTAGCGAAAAAAAAGAGTGGATTAAAAAAACTTTTGACGCTGACGCTTTAGAGATGGAAGGAGCGGCCGTTGCCGTAGTTTGCGACGCTTTTGATATTCCGTTTTTTATACTTAGAGCAATAAGTGATGCCGCGGATATGGAAGCTGGGTTTGATTTTGATAAATTTTTGGAAAGTTCATCAAAGATAAGTGCGGATTTTGTAGTGTCTATGCTTGATAAAATGGCAAAATGAAAAGAGCGCAATTTACCAAAAAACTTATAAAACAGATAGCTAAAACAAACTTTGAGTTTGAGCTTTTAAAAGAGGGTGATAGGGTTTTAGTTGGTCTTAGTGGTGGAAAAGATTCGTTAACACTTGTTCATGCGCTAAAACATATTCAAAGAGTTGCTCCTTATAACTTCTATTTTAAGGCAGTTACGATTAGTTACGGAATGGGAGAAAATTATAACTTTTTAAAAGAGCATTGTGCTGAGTATGGTATAGAATATGATGTTTTTGAAACGGAGATTTTTGATATCGCAA
>NZ_CEXZHP010000118.1:0-4885 GCF_982775275.1 Nitrosophilus sp. | reverse complement strand
TTTAACCCAATTTAACCAAAATCAACCAAACACCTCCAATATATTATAAGCCGTATCTCTTTTTGCCGGGATCTCGCCTACATCTTTTATAAGCTTTATCATCTCTTCTTGATTCATTCTATTTTGTGCTCCTGCGGCTTTTACAACATTTTCTTCCATCATAGTGGACCCCAAATCGTTTGCCCCGTATAATAAAGCAAGCTGTCCGATATAACTTCCCTGGGTTACCCATGAGCTTTGAATATTTTTAAAATTATCCAAAAATAGTCTGCTAACAGCCAAAAGCCTAAGATATCTGTTAGAAGAGGTTTTATATTTTACTATGCCATCTTTTTGAAGTTTAGTATGTTTTGGTTGAAAACTCCACATTATAAAAGCTCTAAACCCTCCGGTTTCATCTTGTAGATCTCTTATTTTTTCCCAATGTTCCACAATTTCTTCATCACTCTCAACTGTCCCAAACATCATAGTTGCCGTTGTTTTCATACCTATCTCATGAGCACTTTTATGGATATCTAACCACTCGCTAGAGCTTAGTTTTCTTGGACTTATTATATCTCTTACTCTATCTACCAATATCTCGGCTCCGGCTCCAGGTATAGAAGAGAGTCCCTTTTCTTTAAGTCTTGATAGAGTCTCTTTATAGCTGATTTTGCTTATTTTTGATATATAATCTATCTCAACAGCACTAAATCCGTGAATAGTAATTTGAGGATATTTTTTATGGATATGTTCTACCAAATTTTCATAATATTCAATTTTTAGTTTTGGATGAACTCCTCCTTGAAAAAGTATCTGAGTTCCGCCTATTTTTATAAGCTCGTCTATTTTTTTATCTATCTCTTCATAACTTAATATATAAGCATCTTCATCTTTTGCGTGACGATAAAAAGCGCAAAAATTACAGTCTACCCAGCAAATATTGGTATAGTTTATGTTTCTATCTACTATAAAAGTGGTTATTTTTTTTGGATGAAGCTCTCTTTTTTTCTCAAGAGCCATTTTCCCAAGCTCTTTTAGATCCCCTTCTTGAATAAGCTTTATCGCCTCTTTTTTGCTAAGTCTCACTCCTCAATCCCCTCAAAAATTTTTTCAACTTCTATCTCTTCTTCTAAACAATCTATCTTTAATTTGTCATTAACACAGTAGTTTCCGTCAAACTCAAATTTTTTATCTTTTAATACAAATTTTTCGACTATTTTATACTCGCTCTCCACAATAAAATACTCTTTTATGTTCGCACACTCGTAAAGTCTAAATTTTTCTTTTTTATCTTTAAGGGCGGTTGACGGGCTCAATACCTCAAAAATCGCACAAGGCAAATCTTTATCTTCGCAAAATATCATGATATCCGGTTGAACTACGTTAATTTTTTCAAGAGAGTCTTTTTCGCATATAAGTTTTAGATCATATGGCGCCACTCTTGGTTTGCATCTGTTCAAACTTTTTATAATCGTTGCAATATTCAAAACAGTATCTTGATGCTTTGCGCTGGCTCCAGCCATCATATATATTTTTCCAAATATCAGCTCAACCCTCTCTTGGGTTGATTTTGATATCTCTAAATAGTCTTTATAACTATAATTTTCAAGTTTTAACGCTTCCATCTTTTTTACCTTTTGCTATGGCGTCCAATACGCCGTTTACAAACTTTGGGGACTGATCGGTCCCAAGCTTTTTTGCCAGCTCTACCGCCTCGTTTATGGCTATGGCTTTATCAAGATCGGTGAACATCAGTTCATACGCTCCGAGTCTAAGAATTGCTCTTTCTATGTGACCGACTCTTTCTAAATCCCAACTCTCTAAATGTTTTTTAAGCTCTTCGTCTATCTCTTTTAAATGATCTGTTACTCCGTTAAAAAGAGAAAGAGCAAACTCTCTTTGCTTGTTTCTTATCTTTTTTTCTTCCAAAATATCTTCCGCAAATTTTTTAATTTCCGGATTTCCCAGATCATAGGCATACAGCAGTCCAATAACCGCCTCTCTTGCTTGATGTCTTGTAGCCATTTTACTCTCTTTTAAAAATTTCTATATAGATCTATTAGCTCAATTAATCCCGTCATAGCCTCAAAACCTTTGTTTCCAGCTTTGCTTCCGGCCCTCTCAATCGCTTGTTCTAAGGTATCGGTCGTTAAAACGCCAAAAGTTACCGGTTTTTGATATTTTAAAGTAGTATTTGCTATACCTTTTGTAGCTTCTGCCGCCACATAATCAAAATGGGGAGTCGACCCTCTAATAATGGCTCCAAGACAACATACTCCATCATATCTATTTGCACTCAATATCTTATCCAAAGCAAAGGGAAGCTCAAATGCCCCGGGAACCAAAATAAGATCAAGACCGCTTTCATCTCCTCCATGCCTTAAAAACGCGTCTTTAGCCCCTTCAACCAATCTATCTGTTATAATATGATTAAATCTACTAGCGATTATCGCAACTTTCTCTTCACCGCTTAGTCTTAATTTTCCCTCTATTATATTCATTTACACTCCTATACTATTTTTATATTTTAATTTCTTCTTTTTTTCATATTTTTTTACTAAAAATTTTTCTTTATACTCATAAACACTCTCTAATTTTTAAAATATCTTTAACCAACGATTTCAAATCATCTATTTTTAACATATTTGGTCCATCGCTCAGCGCGATATCAGGATCATAATGTGTTTCAAAGAAAAAACCATCCACTCCTACCGCCGCGGCAGCTTTTGATAAAGGAGCTACAAACTCTCTTTTTCCACCGCTTTTTCCTCCCGCGCCTCCTGGCATCTGAACCGAGTGGGTAGCATCAAAAATCACCGGGGCAAATCTTCTCATAATAGCCAAACTTCTCATATCCACTACTAAATTTCCGTAACCAAAAGTAGTTCCTCTCTCGGTTAACCAAACCCCCACTTTTTTACTGATTTCATACAAAGACTCATCTTCTAAGTTTTCTAATTTACAATTCCTGGTTTTTAATACCTTTAAAACGCTATATTTCATATCTTCGGGGTTCATAAACTGACCTTTTTTGATATTTACTATTTTAGGCGTTTTTGCCGCTGCAACTAAAAGATCCGTTTGTCTGCACAAAAATGCTGGGATCTGTATAACATCGGCTACTTCGCTAACGGGCTCAACCTGATAACTCTCATGAACATCTGTTAATATCTTAAATCCAAATTTTTCTTTTATATCAGAAAGCATCTTAAGACCCTTTTTAAGGCCCGGCCCTCTGTAGCTATCAAGACTTGTTCTGTTTGCTTTATCAAAACTGGCTTTAAAATAAAAATCTATTTTATGATCTTTTTGATACTCTTTTAAACTAATGGCGATTTTTTCCAACTGTTCATAACTCTCTATTACGCAAGGACCTGCTATCAAAATCATTTAAAAACCTTTTTAAAATCTATCTCTGTTTTACAACCATCCCATTCAAATCTATATAAACCTTCACTTTTTAGTTTCTTTTTTAATTCAAATTTTTTGTTTTCTATCTCAAATATTTCTACTTCTTCGGTTTCTGGGTTGATAATAATATAATATTTTACCTCTTTTTTCTCATAAAGGACAAACTTTGTAGTAACATCCTTTAGAGCGGTTGAGAGACTTAAAACCTCAACAATCAAAGGGGGAGTTTTTGTGAAAAATTTTTTATCCTCATAATCTTCGCAAAATATGGCTACATCGGGTTGAACAACATTTTCATCATCTATTACCCAGTCAATTGGGGATAAAAAGGCCTCACACTTCTCGCAATCTAACCCCTCGGACAACTCTTTCCAAACATAAGCAACTACTCTTTGATGTTTTGGATAGGGTGCGGGGCTCATAGCGTAAGGAATGCCATCTATTAGCTCCCATCTGCCTTCCCACTTTTTATAATCTTCATATTTGTATTTTTCCAACATATCCAAAGCCGCCATCTTTATCTCCTGGCTACTAAAATTCCACTAACTGCTATTAAGATTATACCTAAAATCTTTATAGATTCGGGAAAAGGATCGTTTAAAAACAGAGCGCCAAAAAGTATAGAAAAAACAATATTGGAATAACTTATAGTCCCAACAACTCCGGCTTTACTAGCGCCGTAAGCTTTTGTCATAAAAATTTGCGCAAACGTAGCAAGTATACCCATAAAAAAGATATAAATCCACATAACTCCCTTTGGCATAACAAACTTTCCAAACATAAAATCCAAACTCTCAAACTCAAATATCTCAGAAGCTCCCATTAATAATAAAGGTCCGATGGTTCCTACTATCATAAAAGATAAAACTATAGCTCTTGTATCATAATATTTTTTTAACTCTTTAACGCTCGTATACGCTAAAGCGGCTCCAACCCCGCTAAGTATTCCCAATATGTCATATTTATCAAATGGGGTATAAAAAGGATCCGTTATCAAAAGAATACCCAAAAACCCTATAAAAAGTGCGATCCAACCTCTTCTTCCCAAAGCCTCATTTAAAAATAAAAAAGCAAAAAGAGCGGTAAATATTGGAGAGGTTTTAGAGTATGTCATCGCCTCACCCAAAGGAATATGAGCAATATCGTAAAAAAAACATAAAAGTGCCAAAAAACCCATCAAACCTCTAAAAAAAAGCAGAAGCGCTCTTCCCCCTTTGTGTCTCATAGGTTTTGCAAAAAGAGATATTCCAACCAAAAAAACTCCAAAAACGTTTCTAAAAAAAACAACTTCCAAAGAGGGCATATATTGACTTAAAATTTTTGCAAAAACCCCCATACCGGCAAATAAAACGGAAGCAAAAAGCATATACCATATACCAATCTCAACTTTTTTTAACAATCCACTCCTTTCAACCACTCAACAACCTAATCACTCAACCACTCAACTACTCAACTATTTTAACCAAATTAGACATTGGACATTGGACATTGG
>NZ_CEXZHP010000117.1:0-4933 GCF_982775275.1 Nitrosophilus sp. | reverse complement strand
GGTTATAGAGGTATTGAGAAACGAGTAGAGTCTATTTAAATATCTTAAAAGGCAGCTCTAAGGTCCTTTTTATAATATTTACTGGAGCTTTGATCGTCTCTTGAGGGAGTTTTGTTGAAATTTTTGGTTTTACTAAATCTCCTTCAATTTTAAGGACTGTCGATATTTTTCCCTCTTTCCCAAGAAGTATATATCCTGCAATTGGAATTTTTTTGATTATATCTGTTACCTTTTTTAATGTTTGGAGTTTTAGCTTCATATTTATAGTATTTTTTTTCAAATCTATCTCTCCAATTCCCTCTACATTCATGCTTTTACCTATAAATTTTAATGAATCTATATTTAAAATGGAATCTTTCAGCCTAAAATCTATTTCACCTTTTTTAACTTTAAATCCTTTAGTGCTATATCCTGGATCGCTAAAAGTTACAAGAGCGGGAACGGTGTTTAAAAAGGCCATTATATTGTTTATTAGAGCAAGATCTTTTAGATTGGCGTTATAAAACCAAGCCTTTCCTTTTAAATTCTCTATATTTCCTTTTGCTTTTAAAAAATATTTGCCTCCTTCGATTCCGTAAATATTAAAAAAACTTTTTATGAAGCGATCGTTTAAATTTTTGGCCGATATTTCAAAATCCTCACTTTTGCCAAAAATTTTAATATTTGAGTTTTTATAGATATTTTGAAAAACAAAATCTTTTTTCTCTTTTTTTAAACTAAATTTTTCAGAAAGCATTTTATGGCCGTTTATGATTATGTTGGCGTTTTTCCCATAAACATAAAATCTATTTTGATTGGTTTTTTGTTTGATTTGATCCTTTTTTAAATATATATCATAATCGTTTATATAAATTTGCAAAAAATTAATATATTTAAAGACTATTTTTTTATTTATAAAGATTTTTGTCTCTTTTTTTGAAATTGTTCCTTTAAAATTAAATATTTTTATAAAATTTCCTTTTTTATCGGCCAATATTTTATTATCTTTTTTTATTATGCCTTCTACATTAAAAATTTTATAATCTTTTGTTTCTATTTTTAGATTTCCGTTTTTAATATCAGCTTTTTTTAAAGGAGTCGAAAATTTTTCAAGATTTTTTATATCTTTTATAAATATAGAGATTTTGTCCGGATATATTTTGATCTTGCTGTTTAGATTTTTAAGATCGATTTTTGTATATTTTGAATTTTTAAAATCTATATACATATACTCTTTTAAATTTTTTATATCTAAAATGGGGTTTTCGTTAAATTTCAAGTTTAAATTCAAATCATTGAGAGTAATTTTTGCGATCTTCTTATCAAAAAAGATCTCTCCAAAAGCCTTTGTTTTTATAAAATCGTCTATATTTATAAAGGAGTTTTTTATAATTAAGCTGTTGTTATGCAAATTTAATACAGCATTTTTAACGCCTAAATCGATTCCAGAGATATAAATTTGGCTATCTTTTGTAGAAAAATAGCCCTTTACATCTAAATCCCCGGTTTTAAAAATTACTCTAATTTTAACAAGAGCATTTGTGAAACCTTTTTTTTGAATAATAGGCAATTTTATATCATAGGCTAAAAGCAGATTTTTTATTTCGTTATCAACAGGTGTTTTAGTTTTTATAACAATATCTATATATGAGTTTGGTTTTGTTAAATTTTTTATAACTACATAACTGCCTTTTAGATTTTTATTTTGGTATTTGGGATTGAAAAGTTTAAAATATAAAGAGTCGTTTTTAAATTTTATTTCGATTTTTTCACATTTTACTCTTTTTGCTTTTGGATTAAATCTTATATAAGCATTATTGGCGTATGCTATGCCTTCTATTTTATTTGGATCATAAAAATTTTTTTTATTTATATCAAAATCGGCTTTTAAATATTTTAATTTATATTTTTTTGCAACTATATATTTATATATCCAATTTTTAATCTCTTTATTCAAAGTAAATTTTTCTGTTATATCTTTTAAATTATCGTTAGTAAAATAGTCGCTATCAATAAAAAATAAAAGTCTATTTTTTATCAAAGAGGTTTTTATATCTCCTTTTATATCTGAGATATTATATTTGCCTTTAAAACTAAAAAAGCCTCTTTTTAAATCAAATATGGCGTTTCCATCGGCAAAAAAACCAAAATCTTTATAAAAAAATTGAGGAATATGTGCAAATATTTTACTATCTTTAATTTTTAATTTTGCGCTAAATTGATATTTGTCCGTATCGATAAAATATATTTTATCAGTGTATAAAAAAGTAACATGATAATTTAGAAAATCTATATTTTTTATATTTACCTCTTGAAAGAATTTAGGTAGATATTTGAAACTTTTTATAAAGTTTTCTATATCTTTTTTTCTATTTTTCTTTTTCTCTTTTTTTATATTTAAACGGTCTATTTTTAAAATAAGTTTTTTATCATATTTTAGATACAATTTTTCTATTTGGATAAGAGGAAGTTTAATATAATCGATTTGAATTCCCTCTTTCAAAAAGAGATAAAATATCGACATAAGCAGGAGAGAAGCTATAAAAAAACTTGCAAAAATTTTAAAAATATTCGAAGTTATTTTTTTAACCATATTGATACTTTCATACTATCTTGCAATTCCCATAAAATCAACTAAAGTTGTATATATACCAAAAGGTAGTATTAATAAGATTATATCATACCTTATCGATAAAAATTTTGAATTAACCAGACTTGACTCAATTTTTGTAAGATTGATAGGTAAACCCCAATCTGGTTGGATAGATATCTCAAAAACCACACTTAGCAGAGGAGATTTTTTATACAAATTAACTTCCGCAAAAGCACCAATATTTAAAATATCTTTGATTCCTGGAGAGACAACCCAGATATTTTTAGAAATTGTTAGTGAAAGATTAAATTTAAATATTGAAAAATTAAAAAAATATTACGATATTTACGCACCATACCCAGATGGGGTTTTAATACCCGATACATACTATATACCAAAAGGAATAGATGAAAAACATTTTATATATTATATGGTAAGTTTTTCACTAAAAAGACATAAAGATTTGGCGATTAAATTTTTTGGAAAATTTGATCAAAAAAGATGGTTTGAAAAATATATAACCATTGCATCAATTATCCAAAAAGAGGCTGCAAATGATAGTGAGATGCCGCTAATTAGCGCGGTGATTTATAATAGATTAAAACTTGGTATGCCTCTTCAAATGGATGGGAGTTTAAATTATGGTAAATTTTCCCATATCAAAATTACCCCAAAAAGAATAAAAGAAGATAGATCCAAATTTAACACTTACAAATATAAAGGCTTACCTCCATATCCAGTCTGCACCGTAAGTTTAAATGCTATAAAAGCAGCTATTTTTCCGGCAAAAGTTGAATATCTTTATTTTGTAAAAGGCAAAAATAAAAAGCATATTTTTAGTAAATATTATAAATCTCATCTAAAAAACATAAAAGCTGTGAAAAAATGAAACAAAATCTTCAACAAAAAAAATAAAAAATAATAATTGATAAAAATTAAATCAACAAATTGTTACTATTAGAATACTTAATAACCTAAACTTTAAAAAGGAGAGAAAATGGCAAAAATAGTTTGGACAAAAATAGATGAGGCTCCGGCTTTAGCAACTTATTCACTTTTACCAATAGTAAAAGCGTTTACAAAAGATGCAAACATAGACTGGGAATTAAGAGATATTTCACTTGCTGGTAGAATTATCGCTGAATTTAGCGATAGACTTCCTGAAGATCAAAAACAGTTTGATGAACTTGCCTATTTGGGCGAGCTTGTTTTAAAGCCTGAAGCCAACATCATAAAACTTCCAAATATTTCAGCTTCCGTTCCGCAGTTGGTAGCGGCTATAAAAGAACTGCAATCACAAGGATATGATCTTCCAGATTATCCAGAAGAGCCAAAAACCGAAGAAGAGGTTGAGATTCAACAAAAATATTTAAAATGTGTCGGATCAGTAGTTAATCCGGTTTTAAGACAAGGAAACTCTGATAGAAGATTAAGTGAAGCAGTTAAGCAGTATGCAAAAAAGCATCCACACAAAATGAAAGATGTATCTCCAGATAGCAAAAGTTATGTTGCCCATATGGATAAAAACGACTTTTATCAAAATGAGCAATCTTTTATTAGCGATAAAAACCAAACTGTAAAACTTGTTTTCGAATCAAAAGATGGAAGCAAAAAAGAGGTATTAAAAGAGGTTGATGTATTAAAAGGTGAAGTATTTAGCGCTGCATCTTTAAATAGAAAAGAGCTTAGAGATTTTTATGAGTGCGTAATAGAGGATGCAAAAGAAAAAGATATACTTTTTTCTCTACATGTAAAAGCTACTATGATGAAAATTTCAGACCCGGTTTATATCGGGGATGCTATTAGAGTATATTATAAAAAGCTTTTTGATAAATTTGGAAAAGAGTTGGAAGAGATCGGCTTTAATCCAAACAACGGATTAGTAGATCTATATAATAAACTTGAAAAACTTCCCGAAGGAGTTCAAAAAGATATAAAAGATTGTATAGATGAGATCTATAAAGAGCAGCCAAGAATGTATATGGTTGATAGTGATGCGGGTATTACTAACCTACATAGACCAAATGATGTTATTATAGATGCTTCAATTCCTGCTGTTATAAAAAATGGTCTAAAAGGTTGGGGACCAAGTGGAGAAGTTGAAGATTGCGTTATTACCGTTCCAGATAGAACATATGCAAGAATGTATAAAAAAATTGTTAGCGATATAGTAAAAAATGGACAGTTTGATCCTGCAAAAGTTGGAACCGTTCAAAATATCGGTTTAATGGCCAAAAAAGCTGAAGAGTATGGAAGCCACGATAAAACTTTCTTTCCGCCAGAAGATGGATATATAAAAACGATTGACGAAGATGGAAACATCTTAATGTGTCATGAAGTAGAAGAGGGTGATATCTGGAG
>NZ_CEXZHP010000116.1:0-4933 GCF_982775275.1 Nitrosophilus sp. | reverse complement strand
ATTTTTTATATGTATTATGGAGAAAATATGGCAACTTTAGTTGATAAGACAAAAAGAGTTAGAGCGACTTTTACTTTACCGAAATATATTGTAGATATGATAGAAGATTTTTCTAAAAAAACAATCAAAAAAAGAGTCAAATAGTTTCTAAAGCAGTAGAAAATTTTTTAAAAAAAGAAATTATCTCAAAAAATGATAAACTAAAAGCATTTGAAGAGATATCAGATATATTTGAACAAGATATTTTTAAAGATAAAAAGATTCAAGAACTAATATGAAAATTTTTATTGATGCAAATATAATTTTAGATATATTTTCAAAAGATAGGAGAAATCACCATTATTCAAAAGAAGTTACAAGATATTTATTACAGAAAGAGTATGAACTTTATATAAGTTCGGATATGATAACTAACATATTTTACATATTAAAAAATAGATACAAATTACAGTTTGAAGTTGTTTTAAAAATTATAGATAATCTTTTAAAAATTTATGGAATAATTTATGTGTGGTCAGTAGGGGGTCAGGTGATAATGATAACTTATAACAGGGATAATAATAACTAAGTTATCGTTATCACCTGACCCCTTGTATGTAAAAAAAATTTTTAGTTATAATTTCCTCCTCAAGGAGGAGATATGCATTTTTCAGCACAAAATTTATCAAAAAGAGACTATTTTTTTTCACAACCTCATCAGCCATTTTTTACATTGGGCATCATTAACGCTATAATTTTTATGCTTTTGTTTATACCTTCATACAAAGGCCTTTTAAGTATTGATAGCAAGTTTTTGCATAGCTATTCAATGATATTTTTAGTCTTTACAAACTTCTTTTTTGGCTTTTTATTTACAACATTTCCTAGATTTTCAGGAGCAATGCCAATTCATCCAAAAAAATATCTGGTTGTATTTTTATTTAATTTTTTTGCTACTTTAACTTTTTTGATATCAATATGGTTAAATTTTGCTTTTTATGTAACGGCCCTTTTAACGGCTGCTAGTTTTGGATACACTATAAAAATATTTTATGAAATTTATAAAGAGTGTAATCTACCTAAAAAAGATCAATACTGGCTTATAGTATCTTTAGGCGCGGGGGCTATTTCAAATATTTTGTTTTTACTCTCTTTTATTCCCTGTAGTTGTAAAACAGATATATTTTATGAAACGGCTGTAAATTTTGGAGTATATCTTTATCTTATATTTTTAACTTTTGTAGTAGCATTTAGAATGGTCCCTTTTTTCTCCCATGTAATGAACTGGAAAAAGAATGAAAAACTTCATTTTCAAATTTTTACTCTATTTTTACTGCACTCATTTTTAACCGGTATCTTTCCAAAAGCGGTTTTTTTGGTCGATCTATTAGCGGCTATTTTACTAACTATAGAGCTAAAAAATATAAAACTACCTTTTCCCAATCAAGAACCACTTTTGTGGATACTGCATATCGCGCTTTTTTGGCTGCCGATCGCTCTTTTTTTAGGAGGAATAATCCAATTTTTTGAAGTGTGGTTTGGACTTTATAGTTTTAATCTTTCTATACATATTCTGGTTTTGGGATTTTTGACCACTATTCTTATAGGATTTGGAACAAGAGTAACTTTAGGACATTCTGGAAATTTGTTAAGAGTTGATAAAACAACAATATATCTTTTTTTATTTACTCAAATTGTAGTTTTAGGAAGAGTTATATTTAGTTTTACAGCACATTTTGGGAAAATTTCGCCATTTTTTGATATAAGCGCAACTCTTTGGATAGTTTTATTTGTTTGGTGGATGGCAAAATATTTTAAAGTTTTAGCCTTCGGCAAAAAATTGTCCTAAAGCTTTAAAAAAATCAAATCCACTAAAAAAAAGAGCGATAGAAAGAGATAGGTCAATCGTTCCTATAAATAAAAGCAAATAAGTATGAATATTAGCTATATAAGATAAAAAAGCTCCCAAAGATATCATTGCGGCTAAAAAAAGAAAAAAATTTAATGTGTAAAATTCCCAAATTTTAGGTCTTTTTAAAAGTTTTATTTTTTTGATGTTTTTTTGACAAGCTTTAATAAAAATATATTTTGTTTTTATAATTCCCAAAAATATAGCCAAAACTAAACCAAAAATTAAAAAATTCAAATCTTTAGTCTCCAATAATAAAGATAAACCTTTTGCAAATAAAATGGCAAATCCAATATACCATACAGCCAGAGCCAAAAAGATCAAAATCTTCTTATTTACATACATTTTCCAATTCTTCCCAAAAAAACTCCATAATTTTTAGATAACTTTTAAACCTCTCACAAGAGATTTCTCCTTTTTTTACAGCCTCTTTTACCCCGCATCCTGGTTCATTTGTATGGGTACAATCGCTAAATTTGCATCTATATTTTAAAAATTCTCTAAAATAGAGTCTAACCTCGTTTTTTTCCATAAAATATGTAGCTTCAACCTTACTAAAACCAGGTGTATCTGCAATAAAAGAATTTTCATCAAATCTATATAAAGTAACAGCGGTTGTTGTATGCCTTCCTCTTTTTAATTTTTGGCTTACTTCTCCCACTTTTATTTTTATCCCTAACAACCTTGACAAAATAGAGCTTTTTCCAACTCCGCTTGGACCTGCTAAAATGGAAATATCTCCTTTTATATATCTTTTAATTTTTTGTATATCATCTTTTAAAGCACTAATCGCATTTACTTCATATCCAGCACTTTTATAAATATCTTCCCATTTTTTAAGTATCTTTAGTTCATCTTTATCTAAAAGATCTATTTTATTAAAAATAATAATAGGTTCTAATCCTTTATATTCGTAAACGGCAAGAAAATTATCAAGAAGATAGTTATCAAAATCTGGATTTTTTAAAGAGACTACTATTAAAACATTATCCACATTTGCAACTGGCGGGCGAGTTAATAGATTTTTTCTTGCTAAAATCTTTTCTATAACAAATTTATCTTCGACTATCTCGCCCTCTACGAAATCTCCGGCATATAGTTTAAATTTTTTAATCTTTTTCCTAAGAAGCGCCCCATACTCTTTATAATCACCTAATATGGTAACTTTACTGCTTGCTGCGCTTCTATATGTTACTAGGCCTTTAACACTCATCTTTGAGCACCGCGCCGTTTGCAGCGTTCGTAACTAAAGCTCTATACTGTCTTAACCATCTTCCTTTTATCTCTTTTAATTTAGGCTTAAATTTTTCTCTTCTTCTTTTTATCTCTTCATCACTAATATTTACTTCTAAAGTATAGGTATCTACATTTATATATATTTCATCTCCATCTTCCAAAAGAGCTATCACTCCTCCTTCAGCGGCTTCTGGAGAGATATGTCCGATACTTGCGCCTCTTGTGGCTCCGCTAAATCTACCATCGGTTATCAATGCCACTTTATCGTCAAGCCCCATTCCTGCAATTAAACTGGTAGGTGATAGCATCTCTTGCATACCAGGTCCCCCTTTTGGACCCTCATACCTTATAACAACCACGTGACCAGGCTTTACTTTACCACCCATTATTCCCTCAATTGCCTCTTGCTGAGAATCAAAACAGATAGCCTTTCCTTTAAATTCCCTCATATTTGGATCGATCCCGGCGGTTTTTACCACAGCACCCTGAGTTGCTAAATTTCCATATAATATAGCAAGACCTCCAACTTCGCTATATGGATTTTCAACAGTATGAATTATAGAGGTATCAAGAACTTTAGCATCTTTTATCCTATCTTCTATAGTTCCCCCTTCAATTACTGGATTGTCAAGATATAGCACCGTATCGCTTCTTCTGCTAGCCTCTTTCATTACAGCGCTTACCCCGCCGGCTCTATTGATATCTTCCATATGAACCGTTTGTAAAGATGGAGAAATCTTAGCGATATGGGCAACATGTTTGCTAATCTCGTTTAAATCTTTAAGATCAAAATCGACTCCCGCCTCTTTTGCAATAGCCATCATATGTAAAACGGTATTTGTACTTCCACCCATAGCCATATCAACTACAAAAGCGTTATGAATAGCCTTTTTATTTAGTATATTTTTTATTTTATATCTATTTGTTAACTCTTCATCTTTTGCGATTTCACAAACTCTTCTTGCCGCTTTTCTTAAAAGTTCCTCTCTCTCTTTTGTTAAAGCAAGTATCGTTCCGTTACCCTTTAGAGCTATCCCCATAGCCTCCATTAAAGTATTCATAGAGTTTGCAGTAAACATTCCGCTGCAACTTCCCCCACTTGGACATGCAGCACACTCTATCTGATATAACTCCTCTTCGCTCATTTTTCCTTCTGCAACTTTTCCAACCGCTTCAAATGCAGTTGCTAAATCTATAGGTGTGCCATCTGGTAACTCTCCAGCTTTCATAGGTCCTCCGCTTACAAAAACCGTAGGAACATTTACCCTTAAAGCACCCATAATCATTCCGGGAGTTATCTTATCGCAATTTGGTATACATATAAGTGCATCAAGTTTATGTGCATTCATAACAGTCTCAATAGAGTTTGCAATAATTTCTCTACTTGGAAGACTATAAAGCATCCCGTCATGTCCCATTGCAATACCGTCATCAACGCCTATAGTGTTAAATTCAAAAGGCACACATCCACAATTTCTTATCTCATCTTTTATAATTTGTGCATATCTGTTTAAAAAAAAGTGTCCCGGAATTATCTCTATAAAAGAGTTCGCAACCCCGATAAAGGGTTTATCAAAATCTTCATCTTTAAGTCCTGTAGCTCTAAGCAAGCTTCTATGGGGAGCTCTTTGAAAACCTTTTTTTATTTCGTCACTTCTCATTTATACTCCTTAATCATTACAATAATTAACGGTAATTATACTACAAACTATTTACAATTAAAAATAATTTAGTTATAATTTCATTCCAATTTATTGCGGGAGTAGCTCAGGGGTAGAGCACAACCTTGCCAAGGTTGGGGTCGCGGGT
>NZ_CEXZHP010000115.1:0-4962 GCF_982775275.1 Nitrosophilus sp. | reverse complement strand
GACATTGGACATTGGTTATTGGTATATTGGTTAAAATGATTAAGATAATAAAATCAGGAGAGTTAGGTTTAGGTTTTTTTTCATAATAAAATTTTTTTATCTTTTTGGACTAAATATATCTCTCCTCTTTTACCTTCAAACAGCTTTTTTAAAACTCTCATCCAACTTTAAAAAAGGAATCAATTTTTCTATAGTAAGTCCTCTTGCGCAACTTTCAAAGCCTTTATAGCTTTTTATATATTTTTTGCAAAAACCTTCAACCATACAAGCTCCAGCTTTTCCTCTCCATTGGCCGCTTTTTAAATATCTTTTCAATTCATCTTCGTCAAACTTTTCAAAATCATATATCGTAGCGCTCAAATCCAAAAATTCCATAGTTTTTGATTTATATATTGTGCAAGTTAAAATAAAAACAGAATTTGCGCTTTGCATTTTTAGAAGTTTCTTAGCCTCTTTTTCATCTTTTGCTTTTCTAACTATTTTTCCATTTACGCTAACAACGGTATCTGCAACTATTATAGGAATATTTAGAGAATATTTTTTTATCGCCTCTTGAAGTTTTCCTTTTGTAGCGTTATAAACAAAACTTCTTGGATCTTTATATTTTTCTATCAAACTATCTTCGTCAAAATCTACAGGAGATTGTAAAAACTCAATACCAGCCTCTTTTAATATTTTTGCTCTAGTTTCACTACCGCTTGCCAATCTAACCATCGGCCCTTATACTCCTATCACAGCTGCTCTCTATACAGCTTCCACCCGGTTTGTGGCGAAGATCGGGAATATTTAATACACCTCTTAAGACCGTCTCAACGGTAGCGTTTTGTGTTTTGAAAACCTCTTTTAGATACTCGTGCGCTTTCATAGGATCTACGTGATCTCCGCAAGTAAAAACATCAACCGCGGCAAATCCATATTCTGGCCAGGTATGAATAGTTAGATGAGATTCGCTTATTACCACTACTCCGCTAACTCCATAGGGTTCAAATCTGTGAAAAGAGCTACCTATAACCGTCGCTCCCGCAATTTCGGCAGCTTTTATCAATGCCTCTTCAACTTTTTTAACATCATTGATTGCATTTTCATCACATCTGTAATATTCGGCCAAAAGATGTTTACCAAGTGATTTCATATCTTTCCTTTACTTGCTCTTATATTATTCAAGGCTTTGTCTTGAGATGAATTAAAAACCTCTCAGCACTAGTCCAAAAAATAGCTCCATTACACCTAAAAATATATTTACAGGTAGCATATATTTAGCAATAGGCGATAAAATCTTTTTCGCATTTTCAAAGTCAGAAGCAAGATACAAACTTTGCGCTTTAAATCTTAAATATACCATAGCACCGTAATTTAAACTCATAATAAGCCATACGGCCTCTTTGATATGAACCACCATGCTCAAATCTGTGTGTCCGCTAAATCCAAAGGCGCTTGCCATCATAAGACCCGTTGCGATAATTATAATAATAAATGGAAAAACAAGAGCAAAAAGTCTGCCCGTTATCTCCAAAGTTCTTGCCAATCTAACCTGCACATCGCCTATATTTTGAAGAGCTGGATGAACGGCAAATCTAATGGCAACCATTCCTCCAACCCAAACAATAGCTCCCAATACATGAAAAAATATAATATATAAAAGATTATCCTCAATCACTTTTTAGCTCCGCTTTTACAAATTTTAAAGCTTCCTTTTTTGCATCCTCTATCTTACTGGGATCTTTTCCGCCAGCTTGGGCAAAATCGGCTCTACCGCCGCCTCCTCCACCGACTATAGGGGCTATCTTTTTAACCCACTCTCCAGCTTTTATATCAACTCCTTTTATACCAGCGGCGATTAAGACTTTATCTTCTTTTTTTTGAAAAAGCATCACTGCAATTTTTTCGTTTGCGTTTTTTAAATCGTCTATTATCTTTTTAATATCCCCGGCCTCTACCTCGTCAATAACTATTTTAACATCGCCTATTTGATGACTTTTTAACTCTTTTTGACTAACTTTTGAGATATTTTTTATCTCATCTTTAAGTTTTTTAATCTCATCTTTTAATTTTTTTATTCCCAAAATAATATCTTTATTTTTCACTTCACTTCTTGCGTTTTCGATATTTTCCCGCCACTCTTTTGCCAAATTGTAAGCGCTTCTTCCGCAAACCGCTTCTATCCTTCTAACGCCGCTACTTACCCCGCTCTCTTTTGTTATAAAAAAGTTTCCGATTTCCGCACTATTTTCAACATGCGTTCCACCACATAGTTCTATGCTTACCTCATCAAACTTAACTACCCTTACGATATCTTGATATTTTTCCCCAAAAAGAGCCATAGCCCCAAGCTCTTTTGCCTTTTTGATACTCATCTGCTCAATATGGGCTTTTACTCCTTGAGCGATAACTTCATTTACAAAATTTTCAACATCACTTAGTTCATCTTTTGTTAAAGGTTTTGGATGAGAAAAATCAAATCTTAATCTATTTGCCTCAACAAGACTTCCTTGCTGCGTAACGTGAGAACCTAAAATTTTTCTAAGTGCCGAATGTAAAATATGGGTAGCAGAATGGTGTTTTGCTATCTCAAATCTTGATTTATCCACTATGGCTTCTACGCTTTCGTCAACTTTTATCTCTTTTAGGGCTTTTATAAAACTAAGATTTAAATCAAAAAATTTTTTTGTATCTAAAACATCGGCTAGTTTTTCCCCTTCATAAAGCCTTATTATCCCTTTATCTCCTACCTGTCCACCGCTCTCAGCGTAAAATGGAGTCTCTTCTAGTAAAATCCATCCTTTATCCAAAGGCTGTAGAGTATCAACCTTTTTAAAATTTTCATCTAAAATAGCCAAAATTATGGTTTTAGAATTTAGTCTTTCATATCCCACAAACTCGTTTTTTAGTCCTATCAGCTCTTTAAAATCTCCCTTTAAAGCCAAATCTCCGCTACCTTTCCATGCGGCTTTTGCACGTTCTTTCTGAGCTTTCATAAGTTTGTCAAAACCCTCTTTGTCAAGTTTTATACCCTTTTCTCTTAACATATCTTCGGTCAAATCAAGAGGAAAGCCGTAAGTATCGTATAGCTTAAACGCAATTTCGCCGCTAAAAACATCTTTTGTTTTAGAAAGCTCCTCTTCAAACAGTCTCATCCCCGCTTCAATCGTTTGATAAAACCTCTCTTCTTCAAGTTTAATCTGCTCTTTTATTGAAATTAGTTTTTCATTTAGATAAGAATAATGAGAACCCATAATTTTTACTACCACATCTGCCAACTTATACATAAAAGGCTCTTTTAAACCAAGCAAAAATCCATGTCTTACGCCTCTTCTTAAAATTCTTCTTAATACATAACCCCTTCCTTCGTTGCTAAACATAACTCCTTGGGATAGCAAAAAGGTAACGGCTCTAATATGGTCTGCTATCACTCTAAAACTTGCTCCCTCTTTATAAATATACTCTTTTTTTGCAAGTTCACTAATGGCTTTTATTATAGGCATAAATAAAGAGCTGTCATAATTGCTAAAAACTCCCTCTTTGATAGCAGTAATTCTCTCAAGCCCCATACCCGTATCGATGCTTGGTTTTGGAAGAGGCAAAAGCTCTCCCGCCTCATTTCTTTCATATTGCATAAAAACCAGGTTCCATATCTCTAAAAACCTATCCCCGTCTCCTCCAAGATAATCCTCTTTACCCTTAAAATGTTCACTTCCTTGATCATAAAATATTTCACTACAAGGTCCGCAAGGTCCCGTATCTCCCATCTGCCAAAAATTGTCCTTATCCCCAAAACGTTTAATTCTATCTTTGCTTATATGTTTTTGCCAGATTTTATAAGCTTCATCATCGCTTTCATGAACGGTTACCCAAAGTTTATCTTTTGGAAGCTCCAAAATTTTGGTAACAAACTCCCAGGCAAACTGAATAGCCTCTTCTTTAAAATAGTCTCCGAAACTAAAATTTCCGAGCATTTCAAAAAAAGTGTGATGTCTTGCGGTATATCCCACATTTTCCAAATCGTTATGTTTTCCACCGGCTCTTATACAGGTTTGACAACTTGCGGCTCTTTTAACTTCTGATGGTATCTCTCCGGTAAAAACCTTTTTAAAAGGCACCATACCGGCATTTGTAAAAAGCAAAGTCGGATCTTCTGGAACAAGGGGAGCACTTGGATAGATTTTATGCCCATTTTTTTCAAAATATTTTAAAAACTCTTCTCTTATATCCATAAATTCCTCTTACTAATTTTTTGGTAATTTTAACATAATTTAAAACATTCAAGCTAACTACTCTTCTATGGGTATCAAATATCCTTGATCTATTAAAAGTTCTACTATCTTTTTAAATACCACAACGGCGGTTTGTGCCGCAAAATATACCTTTTTAGGCTTTATTACCGTAACTCCGATGGTATATCTATTTTTTTTGTCATTTGCGAAACCAAAAAAGGAGCTATTATAGTTTCTTACATATTTTCCCTTCTTTGCAATATGAGCCGTCCCTGTTTTTCCTCCTACGATAATTCCATCTACTTTAGCCCCAACCCCCGTTCCTTTTTGAACAACCTTAATCAATATTTTTTGCATTCTAGCAGCCGTCGCTACGGAAATAATTTTTTTAGGAGAAAAAATAGGAAGCGAAAACTGTTTGCCGTTTTGTAGCGACAGATATGAAGCAATACGTGGAGTTACGCTTTTTCCATTGTTGTTAAAAATATTATAGGCACAAAGAAGCTGCATAAAAGTCGCTCTCATCCCATATCCATATCCAACAGTTGCTTTATAAATCTCGCTTTTAAATTTCGCTAAAGGAGGAATATATCCCCTATGTTCATAAGGAAGATCAATACCGCTTTTTTTTGAAAAACCAAATTTTTTAAGTCCTTGATAAAATTGTATATGAGAGAGTTTTTGAGCAAGTTGCGCTATACCGATGTTACTTGAATAGACTATCACGTTTTCCGCACTCATCCACTCCTCT
>NZ_CEXZHP010000114.1:0-5025 GCF_982775275.1 Nitrosophilus sp. | reverse complement strand
TTCCGCAATGCCTCACAAAAGAAATCCGGTGTTAAGTGAAGATTTAACAGGACTCGCAAGAGAGATAAGAAGTATGGTCATTCCGGCTTTAGAAATGTAGCTTTATGGCATGAAAGGGATATTAGCCACTCTTCTGTTGAGAGATTTATCTTGCCAGACGGCTTTATTACTCTTGATTTTGCTCTTAATAGATTAAATAACGTTTTGGCAAATCTAGTTGTTTATCCAAAAAATATGATGAAAAATTTAAATTTAACCGGGGGACTTGTTTTTAGTCAAAGAGTTTTATTGGAGCTTCCTAAAAAAGGGGTTAGCAGAGAAGATGCTTATAAAATAGTTCAAAGAAACGCGATGAAAGTATGGGAAGAGATACAAGAGGGACATCCACCGCTAAATGAAAAAGGGGAGAGTTTATTTTTACAGTATCTTTTGGAAGATAAAGAGTTAAGAGAAAAGATGAGCGAAGAAGAGATAAGAGAGTGTTTTGATTATAGTTACTATACAAAAAATGTAGATAAAATTTTTGAGAGGGTATTTAAATAGGGGGAAAAATGTTAACAGTTATCAAAAGAAACGGAAGAATAGAGCCGCTTGATATATCAAAAATACAAAAATACACATCAGCAGCCGTTAAAGGATTAGAAGGGGTTAGTCAAAGTGAACTCGAAGTTGATGCAAAGATTCAATTTAGAGACAGGATTACCACTGAGGAGATACAGCAAACTTTAATAAGAACGGCGGTTGATAAAATAGATGTAGATAGACCAAACTGGACCTTTGTAGCAGCAAGGCTTTTTTTATATGATCTATATCATAAGGTAAGCGGATATACAGGATATAACCATTTAAGAGAATATTTTGAAAAAGGAGAGAAAGAGGGAAGAATAATTCCTGGATTAAAAGATAAATATGATTTAGATGATTTAAACGCATATATAAAACCTGAAAGAGATCTTCAATTTACCTATCTTGGGATTAAAACACTTTATGATAGATATCTTTTAAAAGATAAAAACAACAATCCAATAGAGCTTCCACAACATATGTTTATGGCGGTTGCTATGTTTTTAGCTCAAAATGAGTTAGACTCTCAAACCTGGGCAAAAAAGTTTTATGATATTCTCTCAAAATTTGAGGTAATGGCAGCAACTCCAACCCTATCAAACGCAAGAACACCAAGACATCAGCTAAGCTCCTGCTATATAGGCTCAACTCCGGATAATATAGAAGGTATTTTTGACGGGTATAAAGAGATGGCGCTTCTTAGTAAATATGGTGGAGGAATAGGCTGGGATTGGACGCAAGTTAGAGGAATGGGAAGTTATATCGATGGACATAAAAACGCTGCTGGAGGTATCATACCTTTTTTAAAAATAACAAACGATATAGCTATTGCGGTAGATCAGCTTGGAACCAGAAAAGGAGCCATTGCGGTATATATTGAGCCTTGGCATATAGATATAGTGGACTTTTTGGATTTGAAGAAAAACTCAGGTGAAGAGAGACGTAGAGCACACGATCTTTTCCCAGCCCTTTGGATAAACGATCTTTTTATGAAAAGGGTTGAAGAGGATGGGATATGGACGCTTTTTGACCCATATGAGACAAAAGATTTGACAGAGGTTTGGGGAGAAGAGTTTGAAAGAAGATATCTTGAGTATGAAAAAAGAGATGATATTATCAAAGAGAAGGTTAAAGCAAAAGAGCTTTGGAAAAAGATACTATTGAGCTATTTTGAGACAGGTAGTCCATTTTTATGTTTTAAAGATAATGCAAATAGATGCAATCCAAATGGACATTTTGGGATAATAAGAAGCAGCAACCTTTGCACCGAAATCTTTCAAAATACAGAACCAAACTATTATAAAGTAAAAGTAAAATTTGAAGATGGGACTTTTAAAGTTTATGACGAATTTGAAGATGTGGAGGTTGATGGAGGTATAGTTAAAAAAGCCAAAAAAATAACAGCTCTTGATAGTATAGATGGTAAAAGAGTATTTATCGTTGAAAAAGAGAAAATTGACGGGGCAACCGCCGTGTGCAATCTTGCAAGTATAAATTTAAGCAAGGTAAATAAAAAAGAGGATATAGAAAGGGTTGTTCCGATAGCTATAAGAATGCTAGATAATGTTATAGATCTAAATTTTTATCCCCTTGAAAAGGTTAAAAACACAAATTTAAAAACAAGAGCGATAGGCCTTGGGGTTATGGGTGAGGCTCAGATGCTCGCAGAAAACAAGATAGAGTGGGGGAGCGATGAACATTTTCATAAAATTGATGAGATTATGGAGGCGATAAGTTATAACGCCATAAAAGCGTCTTCAAATCTTGCTTTAGAAAAGGGAAAATATCCAGAATTTGAAGGGTCAAACTGGTCTAAAGGTATTCTTCCGATAGATAGAGCAAATAAAGAGGCAAAAAAACTTACTCCCAACAGAGGAGGACTTTTTGGATATACGTATGATTGGAATGAATTAAGAGAAAAAGTAAAAAAAGATGGTATGAGAAACGGATATTTGATGGCGATCGCTCCGACAAGTTCTATCTCGATTTTAACCGGAACAACTCAGACTATAGAGCCTGTTTATAAAAGAAAATGGTTTGAAGAGAATTTAAGTGGCCTTATTCCCGTTGTAGTTCCAAATCTATCTCCTGAGACTTGGGCATACTATACGCCAGCATACGATTTGGATCAAAGAGTTATAATTAAAGCGGCTGCAGTTAGACAAAAATGGATCGATCAAGGACAGAGCGTAAATATTTTTATAAGGTTAGATAAAGCAAGTGGAAAATATCTCCATGAGATATATACTCTTGCATGGAAACTTGGATTAAAATCGACATATTATTTAAGAAGTCAATCTCCAGAGGTAGCATCTGATGTAGCCGATAGAAGTATGGAGTGTTTAGGATGTCAATAAGATTGATCGAAGGAGATATTACAACTTTAGATGTTGATGTTATTGTAAATGCCGCAAATCCATCTCTTTTAGGAGGAGGTGGCGTAGATGGGGCTATCCATAGAGCTGCGGGTAGAGAGCTTTTAAAAGAGTGTAAAACTCTTGGGGGCGCAAATCCCGGAGATGCAAAGATTACCCATGGATACAATTTAAAAGCAAAATGGATTATTCATACGCCAGGGCCTATATATAAAGATGGAAAGAGCAATGAAGATAAAATTCTTGGAAGATGTTATGAAAACTCATTATGCATAGCAAGAAGTTATCATCTAAAATCGATAGCTTTTCCATCTATTAGCACGGGTGTTTACGGATATCCTATAGAAGAAGCCAGTAAAATTGCTTTAAATAAAGTTGACTGGTTTTTAAAAGAGTGTGCCTATTATGAGATGAAAGTGATATTTGTTTTGCATTCTAAAAAAGATTTTAATATATATATTAAAAGTGCTGATGAACTTGGAATAGATTATGAAGTGTAAAGAAAAACTAAAAATTTTGAATATTATGTAATGTTTGAGAAAGGAACCGAACCTCCTTTTAGTAGCGATCTTTTAAAGGAAAAAAGAGAAGGAATGTATATATGTAAATGTTGTAAATCCCCTCTTTTTAGCTATCAAGCAAAATTTGATTCAAAAACTGGATGGCCAAGTTTTTATCAGCCCGTTAATAAGAGTGCTGTGAAAGAGAAAAGAGATACGAGCTTTAATATGGAAAGAGTTGAGATATTGTGCAGTAAATGTAATGCACACTTAGGGCATGTTTTTACAGACGGCCCGCCTCCTACGTATCTTAGATATTGTATTAACGGAATATGTTTAGAGTTTGTTCCAAATTAAATTTTTATAAAAAAAGGAGAAGAGATGAAACAGATTCAGCTTATGGAAAAATATCCCGTTTTTGTATTGGAAGTTGATAAAAATGAAACAACATTCAAAAACGCTGACGAGATTATACACTATTTAAAAGAGAAAGTTTACGAGCATAAAATTGCGGAATTTATCGGAGTATTTGAGCATTATATGCATACCAAAAATTTGGAAGAGGGAAGTATAGCCCAAGATATATGTGATGCTAAAAATATAATATTTTGTTTTGGAAAACAGCTTCCAAAATGTGAGGTATTGGCTGTTAGACCAAGAAGTATAGGCGTTTGCGAAAAAAAAGATAAATTTATAATCTCTTTTATGGAAGCGCCAAACGCAGAAGGAAACGCAGCAATGGAGGAGTGGGTTAAAAATATTAAAAATAGATAACGATACGGAATTTTCCGTATCGATTTTAAATATCGCATTTTTTTATAAATTCATCTACATCTTCATACACTATAACAGAGTTTTTAAAATTTTCATCTATAAATGAACAATTTAACATCTCTTTATACATTTTGCCTATTAAAAAAATTTTTATATCCGGTTTAAAACCTCCATATTTAAGTGCTAAAACCATAAAAATTTCATTTAATGTTCCTATGCTACCAGGTTGGGCTATAAAAATAGAGCTATCTTCGATTAATGTTTTTAATCTTTCATATAGATTTTTGCATACTATTTTTTTCGATAAATATGGATTTTTTGGTCTAATTTTGTCAAAAAGCTCTATAGTGACCCCTATACATATTCCATTTGATCCATATACGCCTTTGCTTACCGCTTCCATCAATCCCTGATAGCCGCCGCATTTGACAATATACCCTTTTTGGGACAAATATTTGCCAAGTTTTATACCTTCTTTATACTCCTTTGTCCAATTTTGGATTTTTGAGGCACCAAAGGTAGTAGCAACTTTCAATTTAAATCCTTTTTGCTATTTTATTTTAAGCACAAAATTTTATAATGTTTTACTTAAAATAATAATTGAGTGTTCTGAAAAATTACTAAATTTCGCTCAAGTTGGATGCGATTTTTGCTAACGCAACATTTGAAAATTTTATTAAAAAGTGCAAACGCAATAGCGCCCCTTCGGGGTTAAGTGCACTTTTTTTGCCTCACGGCGAACATAAAATTTTCAAATTGTCCGAGCGAAGCGACAACCCCGCAGGGCAAAGCCCGAGGACAAAATCGCAAAG
>NZ_CEXZHP010000113.1:0-5048 GCF_982775275.1 Nitrosophilus sp. | reverse complement strand
TAAAGCCTTTAGGCTTTAAGAGGCAAACTGTTTTGCCTCTGTGCCCGAGCGAAAGACGCGGACTTATGCGAGTCCTAAACCTGAGGATTTTAGTGGTGAGCATATGAGCGGATAGTTAAAATAGTTGGGTAGTTGAGTGGTTAGATAAAAGGTTGAAGGTAGAAGGGGGGTAAGGTGATAAGGGGGTAAGGTGGTAAGAGAGGATTCAATTTCCGATGCCTAATTCCCAATTTCCATTTACTAATGTCTAATGTCCAATGTCAAAATTGGTTAAAATAGTTAAAATGGTTGAGTAGTTGGGTAGTGAGAAAGTGAAAAAGTTAGAAAGTGGAAATGAAAATCACTAATACCCAATTCCCAATTCCAAATTCCCAATATCATGTAAACAATATGTTTTTACCAAGCAAATCAAATTAGGAGGAAAAATGGCAAAAGATGATGTAATTGAAGTTGATGGTATTGTTAAGGAAGCGTTGCCAAATGCAATGTTTAGAGTAGAGCTTGAAAACGGTCATGTGGTATTGTGTCATATTGCCGGTAAAATGAGGATGCATTATATAAAAATTTTACCCGGTGACAAAGTAAAAGTAGAGTTGACTCCATATAGTTTGGATAAAGGAAGAATTGTTTTTAGATATAAATAATTTAAAATTTATCTTAAATTAAGCTCTATTTCAGTATAATTTTGTCCCTTTCTGGGAGACTAATAGATAAATCTTTGTAAGAAGCCGCACTCTTCTTGCAAGGATTGGTTTAATTAAACTCGTTAAACCTAGGCGTACCGTAATTGAGTGCAGTTTTTTAGGGTTAAGGTAGAAGGTAAAAGGTTGAAGAAACAAAAGTTTCTTTGCCCTTCACCCTTCATCCTTCGCCCTTCTACCTATTTTGAAGGAGATACAATGAAGGTTAGACCATCTGTAAAAAAGATGTGCGAAAAATGCAAAATTATCAAACGCAAAGGCGTAGTTAGAGTAATATGCGTAAATCCAAAACATAAACAGAGACAAGGATAGTAAATGGCTAGGATTGCAGGTGTAGATTTACCCAAAAACAAAAGAATCGAGTATGCTTTACCATATGTTTATGGCATAGGCCTCGCTACATCAAGAAAAATTCTTGATGCGACAGGAATAAGCTACGACAAAAGAGTATATGAGTTAACCGAAGATGAAGTAGCTAAAATAAATAAAGAGATCAGAGACAATTATATGGTCGAAGGTGATCTTAGAAGAAAAGTTGCAATGGATATAAAAGCCTTGATGGATATCGGCTGTTACAGAGGCTTAAGACACAGACGCGGTCTTCCGGTTAGGGGTCAAAGAACTAAAACAAACGCCAGAACAAGAAAAGGTAAGAAAAAAACTGTAGGTTCTAAATAAAGGATTGATATATGGCAAAAAGAAGAGTTAGAAAAAAAATAGTCAAAAAAAATATTGCAAGAGGTGTAGTATATATAAACGCGACTTTCAATAACACCGTCGTTACCGTTACTGATGAAATGGGAAATGTAATAGCTTGGAGTAGCGCAGGAAGCCTTGGTTTTAAAGGTAGTAAAAAATCTACTCCTTTTGCCGCGCAGCAAGCGGTAGAGGACGCTATGAACAAAGCAAAAGAACATGGAATCAAAGAAGTTGGTATAAAAGTTCAAGGTCCAGGAAGCGGTAGAGACACTGCGGTAAAAACGGTTGGAGCAACCGAAGGTATTAAAGTACTATTTTTTAAAGATATAACACCGCTTCCACATAATGGATGTAGACCTCCAAAAAGAAGAAGAGTATAAAATTACGGTACGCTAAAGTTTAGAGAATTTTTTAAGTTAGGAGAAACTATGGCAAGATATAGAGGTCCGGTAGAAAAGATAGAAAGACGTCTTGGTGTAAGTCTCGCTCTTAAGGGTGAGAGAAGATTGGCAGGCAAATCTGCTTTGGATAAAAGACCTTATGCACCGGGACAACATGGACAAAGAAGAGCAAAAATAAGCGAATACGGTTTACAGCTTAGAGAAAAACAAAAAGCTAAATTTATGTATGGTGTTGCCGAGAAGCAGTTTAGAAATCTTTTTAAAGAAGCTGCGAGAATGGAAGGCAATACCGGGGAAAATTTGATTATTTTGCTTGAGAGAAGATTAGATAACGTTGTTTATAGAATGGGATTTGCTACTACAAGAAGATTTGCAAGACAGCTTGTAAATCACGGGCATGTTTTAGTTGATGGAAAAAGAGTAAATATTCCATCATATAGAGTTAAGCCTGGACAAAAGATTGAAATAAGAGAAAAAAGCAAAAACAATCCTCAAATTCAAAGATCGTTAGAACTTTCAAATCAAACAGGAATCGTTCCTTGGGTTGATGTAGATAAAGAGAAAGTTTTTGGAATTTTTACAAGACTCCCAGAAAGAGAAGAGGTAGTTATACCTGTAGAAGAGCGTCTAATAGTTGAGCTATACTCTAAATAAGGATGAAGGTGTAAAGGCAGAAGGTAACAGTTTAGCCTTCAACCTTTATCCTTCAACCTTCAATCTAAAAAAAATCAAAAAGAGAGAGTAAGCATGAAAAAAATAAAAACATCACCTTTTATGCCTTCTGAAGTGGAAGTTTATCAAACAGATAAAAATAGTATCAGAATAGAGGCATACCCATTTGAAAGCGGATACGCTATCTCAATCGCACATCCTTTAAGAAGATTGCTTTTGAGCAGCTCTATCGGTTATGCGCCAATTGCCATTAAAATAGATGGGGTTGCCCATGAGTTTGATAGCGTTAGAGGAATGTTGGAAGATGTTGCTGTATTTATCATAAATCTTAAAAATATAAGATTTAAAATTAGAGATGAAAGCGATAAAAAAGAGGTATCTTACGAATTTAACGGACCAAAAGAGATATATGGTAAAGATTTGGAGAACGAAGATATCCAGATCGTAACACCAGATGCATTTTTGGCTACGTTAAATGAAGATGCCAATCTTAAATTTTCACTTATTATTCACAAAGGTATAGGATATGTGCCTAGTGAAGAGATAAGAGAGGAGTTGCCTCAAGGATATCTTCCGTTAGATGCCTTTTTTACGCCTGTAAAAAAAGCTGTTTATGATATTGAAAAAATATTGGTTGAAGATAATCCAAATTTTGAAAAAATAGTTTTCAATATCGAAACAGACGGACAAATCGATCCCGTAACCGCTTTTAAAGATGCTCTATCTGTAATGCAAAGTCAAATGTCGGTATTTAATAAAGAGTTAAATGTTCAGGTTGAAAAAGAGAGTGCAAAAAATTCAGACTCAGCAGAAATTAAAAAACTTTTGCAAAAAATCGATCTTTTAAATTTGAGCGCAAGAAGTCACAATTGCCTTGAAAGAGCGGGTATCGAATATATTGGAGAGCTTGTTTTAATGGATGAAGATGAGCTTAAAAATATAAAAAATTTAGGAAAAAAATCTTTAGAAGAGATAAAAGAGAAGCTCGAAGAGCTCGGCTTTACTAAAGAAAATCTAGATAAAGATATTTTAGATACGCTAAAAAAGAAATTGGAAAATTTAAAGTCTTAAAGGATGATTTATGAGACATAAACATGGATATAGAAAACTTGGAAGAACCAGTTCCCATAGGAAAGCGTTGCTTAAAAATCTGGCAATCGCACTAATTAAATATGGCAAAATCGAGACAACCGTAGCTAAAGCAAAAACATTAAGAAGTTATATAGAAAAACTAATAACAAAAGCAAAAAAAGGCGATTTTAATGCCCATAGAGAAGTTTTTGCATATCTTCAAGATAAAGAGGCTACAAAAAAGCTAATGAATGAGATCGCTCCAAATTATAAAGATAGAAACGGCGGGTATACAAGAATAGTAAGAACAAGAATCAGAAGAGGCGATGCTTCTCCTATGGCTTTTATAGAGCTTGTTTAATTTTAGCCGACTTTATGTCGGCTATACTCTCTACTAATTTTAAAATCTTATCTTTTTTTAAGCTAACTTACTTTATATTCCCTTAACCAAACTTTAGGAGATGTTATGATACCTTTTAGTGATGAAGATCTATTGCCTGCGGTAGAGAAATCTATCGAAAAAATTAAGCCTATGCTAGCTCTTGATGGAGGGGATATAAAGCTTCTTGGCGTAAAAAACGGCAAAGTTTTTGTCTCTTTAGGCGGGGCTTGCGTTGGATGCGCAGCAAGTGGAAATACATTAAAATATGGAGTAGAAAGACAGTTAAAAATAGATATTCATCCAGAAATAGAAGTTATAAATATTGCTCCAAATTTAGCCGATAATTGGGAAGAAATAGCAGAACAAATCGCAAAAGAAGAGAGTAAATGAGAAAAAAACCAAATATCAAAAAATTTTTTAAAGAGGCGAATAAAGCTTTTTTAAACCAAGATTTTAAAAAGGCTATATTTTATTATTCTCTAATTTTAAAGCAAGATCCAGGCAATAAAGAGGCAAAAATAGGAATATTGCTTAGTGATTTGGCTCAAGAAGAGAGTGATGAAGCAACCGTATTGTTTGATTATTATCAAACATTAAAAAGCGAAAAAAACGAAGATGCTGAAGAGATAATAGAAGAAGTAATAAAAAATCACGATTTAACATTGGAGCAAATTTCAAAATTTTTAACGCAAGAGTCAGATGAGATAGAAGATGGGATTTCATATAGCGATTTTAAAAAACATATAGAATATAGAGGAAGTTTTAAAAGAGCTTTTGAAGATATAATGTTTAGCACAAAGGTTATAATTTACGAAAAAAGCGATTTTTTAGATTTTTTAAACTCGCTTATAGAAAATGGATTTGATGATATGGCGTTATCATATTTGGAAGATGCTACTTTACTATATCCAACAGATAACAAAATAAGAGAAATGCTTAATAAAATTAAACCAATAAACCAACATCATGATAGCTAAATTTAAAAATTTTACTGTAACCGACGATACCAAAAAGTATAACGATGATATCTTTTTTTTAAAAACTCATCAAAATGAAAAATATATAAACAATAAAATAAAAAATATTATAACTCCAAAAGAGCTTTTAGATAAACTTAATCTA